>JBBRHU010000034.1:0-15930 GCA_038222255.1 Fimbriimonadales bacterium
AATCGAGATCTTTCGCAGGGCGCCGCCGCCAAACATGTTCATCATCTGGAACATCATGTTGTCCTTGAGCTGATCCATCAGCGTCGTGGACGAAATACCTGGGATTGGCACCTGAACGTGAATGCCGAGGGCAAACACGGCAAAGACCATCAGAATAAACATCAAGCGCTGGCGTAGGTCCGGATCGGCCCAAGCCAGGCGCATGGTTTCCAGCAGGGAGAGGCGGAGGGCCTTATCCCCTCCACCTCCGCCGCTGCCGAAGGATCCACCACCAAATCCCCCAGCTAGGCTCACAGCGTTACCGCCTCACCACCCTTCGCGGTGATCGCTTCAACCGCTTTCTTGCTGAACTTGTGCGCAGAGACCTTAAGCTTCTTGTCAAGCTGACCGTAAGCCAAAATCTTCACGCCGTCCTTGTTGTTGCTAATAATGCCGGAGGCGACGAGGCCTTCGACAGTGACTTCTGCCCCATCTTCGAAGAGGTTCTGCAAGTCGTCAAGATTGACGATCGCATATTCCTTGTGGTTGATGTTGCGGAAACCCTTCTTGACAGGCAGTCGACGCTGGATTGGCGTTTGACCACCTTCAAAGTTCGGGTGGACTTGGCGTCGCGCCTTTTGACCCTTGGTTCCGCGGGTTGCGGTCTTACCCATACCCGAGCCGATTCCACGAGCAATACGCCGCTTCTTGAACCGACTTCCAGGTACAGGGCTAAAATTGTGCAGACTCATTTATGCTTCCTCTGTGGTGGCCTTCTTTGCCTTCTTGGCCTTGGGGGTCTCAACGACTCCTTCGGTAGCGACAGCGTTTGGCACCTCTTCGACGTGCAGCAGTTCCTTTACGTTGTGGATCATGCCGCGGACAGATGGATTATCCGGAAGCTCGACGACCTGACGGATCTTTCGAAGGCCCAAAGCTTGGACCGTTCGTCGATTGCGCGGGTTGTGAGCCACGGTGGATTTGACTAGCCTAATGCGCAGCATCTGCTTCCCCCTTTCGTGCTTTCTCGATCCAAGGAGTAAGTTGCTTAACGTCGATTCCTCGTCGCTCAGCAATGGACTCCGGCGAGGTCAGACCGCGAAATGCTGCAACGGTGGCATAGGCCATGTTGATTGCATTTCGGCTTCCCAGGGACTTGGAGAGCACATCGTGGATGCCGCAGGCTTCTAGGCAAGCGCGTACTGCGCCACCAGCCTTAACACCGGTACCAGGAGCCGCCGGGCGAAGCACAACTCGGGCAGTGCCCGAAACGGCTTCGATCTCGTGCGGGATCGTGGATCCGATCATCGACACCTTAAACATGTTTTTTCGAGCAGCTTCTTCAGCCTTTCGAATGGCATCCGGAATTCCTCGTGCCTTACCGATACCGACTCCGACCGAGCCTTTGTTGTCACCAACGACAACGAGGATCGACCAAGATGCGGTCTTACCACCCTTGTGGGTTTTGAACACTTTGTTGGTACGCACGACACGAACGTCGAGTTGTGGCCCTTCAGTGTTGCGGCTTTCGCGCTTGCCGCTTAAGCGGTTCATCATTCTCATCGCTTAGAAATCAAGGCCTCCCTCACGTGCACCGGCGGCCAATGCCGCGACGCGTCCGTGGTACTTGAACCCACCTCGATCGAATACGACTGAGTTCACACCTTTCGCCTTAGCTCGCTCTGCAAGTAAGGTTCCGACCTTCTTTGCGCCATCGACATTGCCGGTGGCGGGAAGATCCTTTTCGAGTGAACTCGCGGCCACGAGAGTCGTGCCGGTCGTGTCGTCGATGATCTGGGCACTGATGTGCTTCAAACTGCGGTAAACGCTTAGCCTCGGTCGCCCTGGCACCCCCGAAAGGGTTTTGCGCAAGCGGCTGTGTCGGGCCTGGCGTAGCTCTGTTCTTGTTTTCTTTGCCACGTTTTAACTCCTTATTTCTTCGCCGCCGCGCGCTTACCGGCCTTAAGCTTGATAACTTCGCCCTGATAGCGAATACCCTTGCCCTTGTACGGTTCCGGCTTGCGGACCTTGCGGACGTCTGCAGCCATCTGTCCGACGTCTGCTTTGTTGATTCCGCTTATGATGATTTGTTGTGCACGGGTCTTTTCGTCAGCCTTGATCTCGAAGAGAACTCCCTGAGGAGCTGGAATTCGGACCGGGTGCGAATAGCCCATGTTCAGCAAGAGGTTTGGCCCTTCAAGCGAGACACGATAACCGACACCAACAATCTCCAAGGTCTTCTTGTGGCCGGCTGTGACACCGACGATCATGTTGCTGACAAGTGTTCGTGCGAGACCGTGCTGGCTTCGCGCTTCGCGAAGGTTGTTTGGTCTCTCAACGCTGAGGATGTCACCCTCTTGCGAGACAGTCAAAAGCCGAGAAATGTGCTGCGTAAGCTCACCCTTGGGGCCCTTGACGGTTACGACGTTGGTCGCTTCGTCAACGGACACGGTGACACCTGCAGGCACAGTGATAGGTGCTCGTCCAATTCTAGACATTAGTACACCTCTGCGATGACTTCGCCGCCAATTCGACGTCGTCGTGCTTCTCGGTCAGTCATCAACCCGGAGCTGGTGGTGACGATTCGCGTCGCCAAACCGCTGCGGACGGGTTTCAGATCTTCGACAGCCTTGTAAACGCGAAGACCGGGCTTGCTCACACGCTTTAACTGCGTGAACAACGGCTTGCGCTTGTTGTCATATCGAATGGTGATCTTGAGGGTCGGGAACTTCGTTTCCGTAGAAATTTCGTGGCCGGAGAGGTAACCCTCCGCCTCAAGGATCTTAACGATTTCGTGTTTGATTTTACTGTGCGGACAATCGACAGTCACAAGCTGAGCGCGTGCTCCGTTGCGAATGCGAGTCAAAAGGTCCGCGATTGGGTCGCTATGCATTATTGAACCTCTTGAGCCCTTACCAGCTCGATTTCTTCACGCCGGGCAGTTCGCCCTTGTGTGCCTTTTCCCGAAGGCAAATACGACAGATTCCGAAGAATCGAATGTAGCCACGTGGGCGTCCACAAAGTGAGCAGCGGTTATATCCCCGAACTGCAAACTTTGGCTTCAGCTTGGCCTTTTCAATTAGCGCTTGTTTCGCCATAGTTAGTTCCACCGTTCTCGGACCGGTACAGGTGAGGCTCGGCGAAGAGCTCACAGGCGTAGTCCGTGGTCAGGTTGTAGTGCTCGGGCATAACCCGAACATCGTATGATACCCAATCTGGGCTTTTGGGCTCGTGAGTTGGTGGGTGGTTAGAGCTCGTTGACCTGTCTGCGCTGACAAGGGCAAATGCTAAACCACCCACTCCCGACTCAAAAACCCAAGAACTGACTAACTATTTCCCGACAGGGCCACAGCCGAGCGGATCCATATCGGACGCCGCGAGGCCGAGTGCGGCTAGGATGTCGATACCTCCGCCGGTTGGCGGTACATACTTGCCAAGCACGATCAGACCGATGAGGCGACGGGTCTCTCGAAGATGTCGAGAAGTTGCATCATCAGCAACCTTGTTCAGAGCCCGATCTACCTGAGTCGCGAGCGTCTTTAGGTTATCTCGTAGGATTCCGTTCAAGTCGGACTTAGTCGCGGTTGCCCCGTTGATTCGCTGATCGACCACATTCAAGTAGTTGATCTGAATCGCACGGCGGTAGATGTCCACTGCTGGCTTCGATTCACCCAACTCCCGGAAGATTCCGGACTGAATGTCGTCTGCAAGATTCGAGACGGTGTAGGCTTGCGCTCCGGACTGAGCCTCGAAGTCTAGCAGTCGCTGGACCCGCTGTTCGGAGAAGAGCGAGCTGAGCGTAAGTGCCGAAGTTCCTGCTACGCGACCGACGTCACCCGCAGGGAAGATCTTGGTGGTCACGGCTGGATTCAGCAGCGCCTTTGGATAGTTCGTGGTGTGGAAGACAACGAACCGGGTTGCGTTTCGTTGCATCTCCTTCGAGACCGGAACGAACGGCTGCGGACCTCTGCCCACGTGGCCGTTTGTCTCCACGACGCCACCGATATAGCGTGTGACACGGCTAATCTCTGTCCGTCGCTGACCAAGAAGTGCATTGTAGGCATCCTTAAGCCCAGAGTAGTCCTCGCCCAGCTTGTATGTCGCCGGAATCAGGAACTGTGCAATGCGGTTGATATTTTGCAGGCCGAGTTCGCTGGACTTGACGGGGTCACTTCCGATGCACTCGCTCTGAGTCGTAGGATCCTCGGGGTGGGCGTAGTTCCCAAACTGGAGATCAGGTTGCTTCAACTGTTGAGCCGCCCATCCATCGAGCGTCGGCTTCTCATCTTCAGGGGTTCGAGCAAACGGAATCGGTGTGTAGCCCCATGCGATTGCAAAAATGTCGTACGAACCAATTCGACCAATCATGTCCTCGGTCGAAACGTTGTCACTCGGCTGAGCGACGTAGTTGTATCTGGAGTAGCTCATGATCGATGAGGCGACCCCATGCTTGGCAACGAAACCAGGCGTTCGAAGCTGCTCAACCGTGTAGGCAGTGCTCGCCTTAAAGTTGTGCTCCAATCCAAGTGTGTGTCCAACTTCGTGACACGCCACATACTCAACCAAGCGACCCATAAGGTCGTCGGGGAACGGGAATTTCCGAGCGCGAGAGTCAACTTGGGCAGCCTGTGGGAAGTACCACTGCTGTACAAGCTGAAGAACGTTGTGCCAGATGATGATGTGAGCGCTAATCGTCTCACCCGATCGCGGGTCGGCGACGTGCGGGCCAATGGCGTTTGCAGTCGTGGAGGGTGCCCAGCGAATGACCGAGTATCGAGCATCCTCAGCATCCCAATTCGGGTCTTCCTTTTCGGTCGGTGCGTATTTGCACACAATCGCGTTTTTGAAACCTGCCTTCTCAAACGCGACGTTCCAAGCTTCGACTCCTCGCTTCAGGAATGGGCGCCACTTCTCCGGCACTTCGCGGCCAAGATAGAAAGTGATTGGCTTGACTGGCTCAGACATGACCGCATCTGGATCCTTCTTCTCAAGTCGAAACCGGTTGATGATCGTCTGGTCAACAGCCTTCTGGTCGGGATGACCGTACACGGTGTAGTTCGTCCCGAAAAAGCCGACTCGGTCATCGCGGAAGCGAGCCATGATCTGCTTCTCGGGCAACTGAACCAAGCTGTAATGCACGATGGCAGTCTTTGGACTGGGCGCGGCGAAGGTGAGCTGCGAGCGCGTTTCGATGTTTGTGGGGAAAGCGCTGACCTTTTCGATGTAAGACCGTGAGAGGTCCACTCCGGACGCGCCGACAACTGCACCAACCGAGAATGGAGGTTGATCTTGAGTGAAGAGTCTCGTCACATCTATGACCGCTGACTTAGTCGCACTCTCCGCCTCCACGGGGAAAGAGGTGACGATCGGTGGGATCGTTGCCCACTTCACGCCGAGATCCATTCCGTTTCCGGCCGAGCGGACATCGTACCGCTGCTCACGGACATAGATCAAGTTTTCTCGTCGCTCAAAGCTTAGAATTCGACTGCCGGCAGGCGTGCCCGGATAGTTCGATCCGGTAGGCACCTGAGCGATCTCTGCCTGCCACAGGAATGCCAAACCGAACTTGCTCGTCGGAATCTCCCAGAGCACTTTGCCACCGAGACGATGCACCGTGAAGACTCCGGGGAACGACTTGGTTTCCTTGGTGATCACGTCAGCGTAAGGCTTGAGGGTGACCTGTTGGGCCGAGCCCACAGGCCCCATTTGTGGAAGGGGAGCGCCAGGTGCGCCGCCACCCTGGCGGGGCGGACGCTGCTCGGTTTGGCTGGGAGTGATCGCGGCCAGGCTAGCCACAATCGATACTGCAACAAGAGTTGAGAATTTGGGTTTCATAGATGATTCCAGAACGAATAATCGCAGTTTAGACGGAAACTGGGCCGCGGCTACAGTCCACTTTCGGCAAGCCCGTCACTTCGTGAATTTAGGAGCACTCTTCGCTTGTGAAATGCATGGCGAGCTTTCGAATTTGAATCGACGAGACTCCAGGTGCTAGGCAACCAGACTGTCAAAGATCCACCCCTAGGTGGGAGGATCGGACTTGGCTGGTCCGACCGCTCTCGCACGGAAAGAACAACCTCAAGGCTTCGCTCGTGGTCCAAGAATGTTCCAAGAAAATCAACAACCTCAAGATTTTTTGTCGGTTCGGGAATCTCGAATCGGAGTTTATGCGTAGCCGTTTACGAAAGCGTCTGAGGGTCAACCGAGGTGGGGCAGAACGGTCTTGGTTGACGTGACTTACAGGCAAGGGAAATATCGTGGAGGTTCATACAGCACTTCCGCGCGGCAGGGTATTTCGCTGGTACTGCGCACGGAGTCGGATTTTCTCCGACCGCCCTCTGATCGGTTTCTTAACGCCGACACCGGCGGTTAAGGCACAAGTCTGCGTGGACTTGTGAAGGGATAACGTCATGATTCGATCTGCCAAAAAAGCATTCACACTCATTGAACTTCTCGTCGTCATCGCAATTATTGCGATTCTCGCAGCTATCCTGTTCCCTGTCTTTGCACAAGCCAAAGTTGCCGCGAAGAAGGCTGTGATGATCTCCAATGCCAAGCAAATGGGAGTTGGAGTTCTGATGTACATGTCCGACTCCGACGACGTTTTCTGTCCGTCGATGTGGTACATGAACGACTGGGGGATGCGCTCATTCGCCGTTCTGTGCAACCCGTACATGAAGAATTACGGGATCCTAATGGACCCCTTTACGCCAGCAACACTGGCTAGCAACCCGTTCATCTTGAACAGCCAGTGGGCGATGCCGACTCGCCGATCGGCTTCGGCTTGGTGCCCGACAGACGATAACGATGTCACCGGTTGTGCCATGGGCGTCTACAATCCGAATGCTCGAACTCAGATCACCGGTGGCCAACGCTGGGGCCGATCTGGCATTGGTGGCGCGATTATTGAACCAGGAGCCTGGATGTGGTCGGCTCAGGGTTACAAAACAAATGCCCCGTCGATGAATGGCACCGCCGTGACTCGCCCAGCAGATACGATGATGATCACTCAGGCCAACCATTGCGACCTCATGTGGCACCAAGACTGGAATCCCGACGAAGCATATCGTTACTGGGGCGACGCCGCGTTCAATCTTTGGGGCAACAACAACATGACCGCCGGTCCAGCGGGACGAATTGGTTCGAGTGGCCAAGAAGCTGGTGTTTATCCAACCACGATCTCAGAGCCAAGCGTCTTCCCCACCGGCATAAATACATCGGTCTATGTTGACGGGCATGCGAAGGCTGAGTCTTGGAAGGGGCTCCACAGCCGGACAGTCACAAACGGCTCGGGCACTAAGTATCTGCAATATGCTTCGCCGGAGATTCCTTAATGCGAAGAGTTTGCGCAGCGCTAGTCATCACATCGATGCTGGTCGGATGTAGTGACAGCGGTTCGCAGCAATTGGGCAAGAAGGACGATGCGGAGTTGCGAGGCAACTTCAATCGCCCTCTGAATCCCAACGAGCTATCGCAAATGGGCGGAGCGAGCGCGAACTCGGGCAAAGCTGCACCCCCTGCGGCGAAAAGCAAATAACACCAACGAGGTGCCTCGCGAGAGGCACCTAAACTTTTCGCTGAACAAATTTCATCGAAGTCAAGACGCCATCGATGCTGGCGATCTTGATATCGATCCAACCGTTAGCCCGAGCGTAGTCGCGGATGTGGTTGTCTTTGAAACTCGATTGGCCCTTCGGAAAGATTGTCCAAACCGAACTGCCCACTCCACCTTCTGCCCGAATCTGGTCGAGCAACATCAGGTCGTCGGTTGAACTCATTCGATAGAACGTAACTTCGGCGTTGGCTGAATCTGTGTTCACACCGGAGCTCGCTAGAAGGTCATCTACGAGAGATTGCTCAAGCGGCCCGATGATCCTGTACGCCTGCCCTGCCCTCAGCCCCATCTTTTGCACCCAAGTCTTTGGGTTTAAGATTGCAGACTGCCACTTTTGAGAAGCATCGCCGAGTTCAAAGGCAGCAATTTGATCACCCAGTTGAACCTCAAGGATTCCTTCCTCTGCAGAGAGGATCCGCAAGTCTGACCATTTCCACGAGAGTTTGAATTCTCCTCGAAACTCAAGAAGTCCATCTCCGCAATGCGCATTTCCTTCACTGGCACGTGTGCCCAACGTAACTCGACAATGACGCTCCAAGCCCATAGGAAGAATTATGAACGTTCTCCGCAATTCACTAGAACTCGCCGAAGAAACCCATCTCTTAACCTTGGCGGGTACCCTTTCTGACCATGGCGAAGCGGTTAGGATTTGTCGGCCTTGGCGTGATGGGAGGTCCGATGGCAAGCCATCTGGTCCGAGCGGGACACTCCGTCACGGTCTGGAACCGAACACCTTCGAAGGCGGAACCTCTTCGCGAAATCGGGGCGACCGTTGCCGAGTCGCTCGCGAATCTCGCCGCCCGTTCTGACGTCATTTTCATCTGCGTGGGCCGGACGGAAGATGTCGCCGAGTGCGCCGATCAGCTGGCAGCCGGGGCGACGCATCCGCTGCTGATTGTCGATCACTCGACGATCGAACCGGAGGGCGCGAAAACGATCGCCAAATCTCTTGCCAGCGGTGATCATCGATTCGTTGACGCTCCCGTGACCGGCGGTAGCCTTGGTGCTCAGCGCGGAACGCTCACAATTTTCTGCGGTGGTGCTGAGTCAGATATCGAGGAAGCGATGCCCTATCTGGCCGCCTACGGAAAAAACGTCCGTCGAGTTGGAAACACCGGCGCTGGCCAAACGGCAAAACTAGCTAACCAGATCGCCGTCGGTGGTGCGCTGATGGCGCTTTGCGAATCGCTTGCCTTCGCGGACAAAGCTGGGCTTGACCTTGGCCTCGTGCGAGAGATGATCTCCGGTGGCGCAGGCGGAAGCTGGGCTTTCGAGAACTATGGCCCAAAGGTTCTAAGCCGTGATTGGACACCTGGGTTCAGCATCAAAAATCAGCGCAAGGATTTTGGCTACTGTGTTTCCGCTGCGAGCGCGATGGGTGCCTTCATTCCCGCGACTGAATTAGTTGACCAACTGCTGAGCGTGCTTGATGATGAAGGCAAGGGTGAACTGACGACTGCGGTTCTCTTTGAACTTTATGAGCGGGGCGAGATGACTGGATGAGCTATGCCGTCGAGCTCAGACAGATTTCAAAACAATTTGGCGCAGTTCAGGCGCTAGACTCCGTGAACTTGCGAGTTCGCGCGGGGTCAATGCACGCACTTGTGGGCGAAAACGGGGCTGGCAAGACCACGCTCATGCGCATTCTGTATGGAGCACTCTCCGCAGACTCCGGCACCGTGCTCGTGGATGGCAAAGAGCAACACTTCGCTTCCGTACGTGATGCTAACTCCGCTGGCATCGGAATGGTCAGCCAGCACTACGCAATCATTCCCGAGCTCAGCTGCCTCCAAAACCTTATTCTCGGGGCGGAGGGGAGCGGGTGGCTATCGATTACAAAAGCCACTCAGCGTGCCCAGGCGCTAGCAGAATCGATGGGCTTCAATTTTGACTGGAGCGCTCGTGCCCATACGCTCAGTCCGGCCGCCGCGCAAAAGCTCGAAATCCTGAAACTACTTTGGCGAAACGCCCGCATCATGATCCTGGACGAGCCGACCGCAATGCTCTCTCCTGCCGATAGCACTTCCCTATTTGAGAGCCTCAATCAGCTCCGTGAGAAAGGAGCAACCATCATCCTCGTTACTCACCGGTTGCCCGAAGTGATGGACTTCTGCGAGAGCGTCACTGTTCTAAGAGGCGGCAAGTGGATCGCCTCCTATCCTGTTTCGGAGACAAACCCAGCGATGCTGGCAGAACTTATCGTCGGCGAAAAGATGGAGGAAGCCCCACCGCTTGAAGCTCCCTCGCTTGGCGAGCCTCGACTCCAATTTCAAAACCTGATGGTGGTTGGCGACAAGCGCCAACTTAGCGTGAACGACGCGAGTCTTGAACTGCGCGCTGGCGAAATCGTCGGTATCGCAGGAGTGGACGGGTCGGGACAACGGGAACTTGTGCACGCAATCCTGGGGGCTCGAGCGATCGAGTCGGGATTCTTTCAACTTCTGAGCCTCGCCGCAAAATCCAGCACCAAAGAGAGGCTTGCCCATGGCCTCCGGCTGATCGCCGAGGATCGACTGCACGAGGCGGTGATCGAGGGTTGGTCACTTGTCGAAAACGGCGCACTTGGACTTCACAGGCAGCCGCCAATGGCTAGTGCTAATTGGATCGACGTACCGGGCAGAATCGCGGCCGCGCAAACCATGGCCGAGCGATTTAGCACGAAACATGGCGGTGTCAACCTCCCGATCACAAGTCTTTCTGGTGGAAATCAACAACGCTTTGTTGCTGGGAGAGCCCTGTTCGGCGACCCCAAACTGATCGTGGCCTTCCAGCCCGCTCGTGGCCTTGACCTGAAAGGGACCGCAGATGTCTATGCGGGAATTCGCAGCGCATGCCAGAACGGAGCAGGCGCGCTCGTGATCAGCTTTGACCTGGATGAGCTCCTAGAGTATTGCGACCGAATTGTCACGATGTGCAACGGAAAGCTTTCGACGCCAGATTCCGACTTTGCACGCGACCGAGACACGATTGGCCGCATGATGGTGGGAGCAAGTTGAAATTCAAACTCCCGGTCCTCGTCATCGCGCTGACTTGTGTCTTTTTTGGCATGCTGCTGTTCGCTAAGATCTCACCAGCAACAGCATTCAAAGGGCTTTTCATGGGCAGTCTTGGTTCATCGGGTGCCATTTCTGGGACCCTTCGAGAGTTCATGCCTCTGCTTATCGCAGGGTTGGCGGTCTACATCGCACTTCGCGCTGGGTTGTTTAACATCGGAGTCGAAGGGCAACTTTTGATGGGGGCGATGGTGAGCGTGATCGTCGCCTTGAAGATTCAAGGGTTCGCTGGTATTTGCCTGGCCTCTCTTTCCGGAGCGCTCGCCGGCGCGCTGTGGGCGTATCCAGCAGCAGCGATCAAGGCATACCGCAACGGCCACGAGGTCATCACGACGATCATGCTGAATGCGATAGCCGTGAGAATCACGGATTACGTTGCAAAAGGGCCGATCCATGATCCATCTGGAACGGCTTCCACCACCGTAAGCCTTTCCGACTCGACTCGCATCGGCAACGTCCTCGCGACACCAGCGGTGAATATTTCGCTTTTGGTTGGCGTGGCCGCGGTCCTCTGCTTTGCCTATTGGCTGAAACGAACGGTAGGCGGCTACGAGCTACGAGCGGTAGGTGAAGGTCCACGTTCAGCTCTATTCGGCGGCATCGAACCTAAGGCAATCATCGTCCGCTCCATGCTCGCTTCTGGCGCAGTTGCCGGGCTCGCTGGAGCCTTCATGGTTCTCGCGACGGAGGGTAGATTCTATGCCGACTTTTCTCCTGGATATGGCTTCGACGCTCTTGGAGTGGCGTTGCTGGCGGGATCCAATCCCATACTTTTGATACCTTCGGGCTTCCTGTTCGCCGCACTCGCCAAAGGCGGCACTAGCCTCGCGGTAGAAGGCATCCCCAAGGGCATGACGACAATGATCCTTGGGTTAGTGATCATTGTTGCAGCCGCGATTCGCTATCGAAAGGTGGTGCCTCATGAATAGCCTGCTCCTGCAATCGCTCTTCCTTGCGACACCTTTGATCCTCGCGGCGATGGCGGGTTACACAAGCGAACGTGCCGGGGTGATCAACATCGCGCTCGAAGGCAAAATGCTGATGGCAGCTTGTGTCGCTGGACTTCTCACCGCGACTCATGGGCCGATCGTTGGCTTGATTGGCGGGGTGGTATCGGCCGTATTGCTGAGCTTGCTCCACTGGGTGCTGACCCAACACTACAATCTGGACCACATTATTTCCGGAATGGCGATCAACGCCATTGGCGCGGGCGGGACAAACTTCCTGTGGAACAAGCTGAGCGATCTTGGTCGCGTGGGCCAGTTACCCTCGCTTTCACTTTGGATTTTTTGCGCGATTGCGCTCATCTCCCCATTCGTTCTGGCTCGGATTTCTTCTCACACCCGGCCGGGTCTACGCCTTCTTTCGGTTGGAGCCGACCCTGAGAAAGCACGACTTGCTGGCCTAGAGCCGATCAAGATCCGCTTGGGTGGTCTGCTGCTGACGGGCGTGTTCACCGGACTCGCTGGCGCCTTTTTGGTTGCAAACTCGGGCACCTTCACGGACAACATGACCGCGGGTAAGGGTTTTATCGCACTCGCCGCGCTCATCATTGCCGGTTGGCGTCCCATCCAAGCTTTGATCGCCTCGTTAGCATTTGGCTTCTTCAGCGCGCTTCAGCTAGTGGTTCAAGGAGTTGACCTTTTCGGGGTTAAGCTCCCGTCTGAACTCTGGACCGCACTGCCATACGTCGTCACTGTTATCGCCCTCGCTGGATTCCTCGGTAAGAACCGTACACCCGCTGGACTCGGAAAAGCATGATCCCCATCCTCCTCCCTCTCATTGTTCTCCCTGCCGAAACGCCAACTGTCATCTTTGATCGATGCACTAAGGCAGTTGGAGCACTCCGGGAGTTTCAACTTTCACACTCGTACGAGTCCAATCTCAGCGGGTCGCCAGTGACTCTCTCTGCCAACTGGGTCGTCAGGTCGCCACAGAAAGCACAGGTGACGGTCAGCGAACCGAGAGTGAAGGGACGAGACGGGAGCTACCGGCGGTACACGGTGGAGGGTAGCGACTTTGTCGGCCTTGACCTTCGCATGGAGGAGTACGTAAAGCGATCCGTTTCGGCAATCGGGTCGATTCCAGATCGGCTTCTTGCCGGAGTCGGGACGGCTCAAGAAGTCGGCGAACTTGGCGTGAGCCAAGCGGGGATCGCCAAGTTCTTCAAAACGCTTCTGCAGACCTCAGACTGGCAAATTTCTAAGAGTGGAGGAACCTTGACCGTCAAGCGAGCAAAGGGAAACACGAGTGCGATTATTGAAATTGATGCAGCTCGAAACCTTCCACGGGACATCACGGTCACGAACCTTGGCAGAAAGATTCACTGGAGCTTTCGCTACTCGTTTGCAAAATCAGCATTTGCCCCCACGATTCCGACGGGCTACACAGCGATCCGAGAATTCGTCGTTGAGCCAGAACCTCCGAAATTCAAGACCAAGAACGATGAGCTGATCTTTCTCTCCCTAAAGCGAGCTTACAGAAAGTGGAAAGGGGGTGTCTTCACGATTGCGCGCGAAGGTGAAGTTTCTAAGGTGATCTTCTCGCCAACCGGAATTCGTGAAACCTCAAAGAACTTCGACTGGTCTTACACCAAGGGCAACCTAACGATCGTCGACCATGCGAACAAGAAGGCGTTCGCGGGTCCGGCTAAATTTAACGCGCTGATCCATCTGCTCTCTGGGCTCAACATCGACTACACCCTCTTTAGCCGCAACTACCTGCTGCGCCTCGCCCCGTTCCGAGAACTATTCAGCAACGATATGTTGGTCAAGAAAGAAGGTGAGCTCGACTTTGGGAGTGGCCCTTGCGATGTGCTCAAGGCGCAAAGTGCCGACATTCGCCTCTCGATCTTCGTGCGCAAGTCAGACGCCTTTATCGACAGCATGACCGTTGAGAACCTCGATCCAAAGGGTAAGCCCGTGAGTCGAGTCGAGAGCAAACTCTCCAACGTGGTTCGCGCGGTGAAGGAGTCGGAGTTCGCAATTGCGATCCCCAAGTCCTACACGTTCAAGCCTGTTCCAAAGCTTTGAGACACGACGGCATGCCCGGCAGTTCGTTCGGGCAGTCGATCCCTCGGAGCAGAATGTCGCCAAACAGCACCGCCTCTTCCTGCGTCATGAGGGAAGCAAACTCTGTTTTGATCAGCTCGACCATCACAGGCCAAGCGAGTCTCCTCTCCTCCAAGCCCTTTTCTGTCACTCCGACATGAATGCTTCGCCGATCAGACGGGCAACTGTGCCGAACGATCAGTCCCTGTGACTCCAACCGGTCAGCAAGCCGAGTCAATCCGCTTGGGCTCATCCCAATTATTTCTGCAATCTCGACCATCCGAAGCCTATGCTCGGGGGCCTCTTCAAGACTGAGCAGCACACCGTAGACATCCAACGAGACGCGACCTCTCTCAACCAATCGCCGATCAAGACTCTTTCGCAGCTTCAACTGAGTGACAAAGAAGGCGATATAGGCTCGTTTGTGAGCGGGTGACAAGCTGTCTTCAGACATTTGTAAAAATTTTACCACGCAACACTTGCACACGCAAATATATTAATGCATAATTAATTGCATAGGCAACAATTGCCAAGGCAACAACAATGGAAACCAAACAACTCGTACACGAACTCGCAGCCATGATCCAAGCCGGGCAGCTCTTGGAGGCGTTTGACAAATTCTACGCCGAGGACGTATCGATGGGGGAAAATGCGAACCCACCGACGATCGGAAAGGCAGTCAACGGCGAGCGCGAAATCCAATTCCTCTCAGGCGTTAAGGAAGTCCACGTCAACAAGCCTACGCAGATCATCGTCGAAGGCGACTTTGCTTCGCTCGGGTGGCACCTAGAGTTCACGAACGCCGACGGGCTAAGAATTAGGCTGGTCCAGGTCGCGATCCAAGAGTGGAAGAACGGCCAAATCGCTTCCGAGCGCTTCTTCTATGACAGCGCCAACATGGTCGTTGCCTAATTAAGCACAAAGAATAGCGCTACTGTCACCGAAGGACTCGCCAACAGGTTAGAATCTGTTGACAGTCCTCGGTGACAGCATGAAAAAATCTCCCCGCCTCTACTTGATCCCGCTCTTTATCTTTATCGTCGGAGGCGTTTCAGCGAATTCCCTGGGCCAAGGATTCCCAAAACCGGGCCAAACTGCTGCCGACAAGAAGAAGGCAGAAGAGCAACAGAAAGCTGACGAAGCCAAAAAGGCCGAGGACGCTAAGAAAGCTGAAGAAGCGAAAAAGCTTGCTGACGTAGCAAAAGCCGTTGAGGCGAAGAAGCTTGCTGACGCCGCGAAAGCTGCCGAGGCACGAAAGGCCGAGGATGCGCGCCGAGCAGAGCAGGCAAAGCGAGTCGAGGAAGCTCGGAAGAAAGAAGGCGAAGCTAAGCACACCCCGCCAGCTCAGAATCAATTCCAGCAATCCCGCGAGTCGGTGCGCAAGATGTCTGAAGAAGGTCTGCGAAAACAGCATCTCGAACAACAACATTCAAAGCGGATTGAGGAGATTCAGCACTCCACCACGATCAAGCCAGAAGACAAACCAGCCCTCATGCGGTTCGTGAAGGCGGAGGGTCTTACCAACTCTCACGGGATGCCGGCAGGTTACAGCGAAGAGTACGCTTCGGACGCATTTCACCTCGCAACGAAACTTCAAGGGTTCAATTTTGGCGGCCCTGCCGCGCTCTGGCTCGGAACCTCATCCGCCGCTGGGTGGGCAACGAGTCGCAATGCAGTTGATGCTGCCGTTGGCTCCCTGCTCATTTGGTCTGGTCAGGGACGCGGGCATGCCGCCATCGTCACGGCAGTCGGCGCTACGACTTTAACTGTGCAAGAGATGAACTTTGGACGCATGGTCGACAGCAAGACTGGCGTCACTGACCACTTCGAACAGTCGAGTAGCGCGGTTCTCCAAAAAGCCGCCCTCAATCGTGGGAGCTACCATTTCGAAGGCGTGATTCTTCCTCGAAGAAAGTAGCACGTCCCCACCCTCGCCGAGTTACCGGGAATTGCTAGAAGGAATAGCAGGTTTAGATTATTTCCGGTTTCAAGGCACAAATCTGGCAACGAAGTGCTTCATCCAGGAACCCCTGGAGGAGCACAAAATGGCAGAATTCACTCTTCGGAACCTTCAACTGAAGCCCCACTGGGACGAGCGTCGGGGCCGCTTCATCCTTCGAAGCTCTCATGTAAATCGACTTGGCGGCGTCTTCGTCACCGCTCTCTCCGCAGTGTCGATGAACTGGGCTATCGACCATGCAGGAAACTAGTTCATTGTTGGAACAGTTTTTGC
>JBBRHU010000035.1:0-15633 GCA_038222255.1 Fimbriimonadales bacterium
TTTCCTTTGCGTGGTTCTAGTCCGAAGTTAAGGGAATGTCATGCAGGATCTGCGGTCCATCCAGCAATCAGGGATGGGGATAAACTCTCGCCATGAGTATTGCTGCCATTTTGGCTCTGACGACGATGGTGGCACCCCGCCCCAAGCTGGTTGTTTTGATCAGCATCGACCAGTTTCGAGGCGACTATATCGAGCGGTTTAGCGACCAGTTCTTGCCAGCGCGCAGCGGCGGAAAGATCGGTGGATTTAGGTTCTTGACCGAGACTGGCGCACACTATCTCGACGCTCACCATAACCACTTGCCGACCGCAACCGGGCCGGGGCACGCCACTCTCATGTCGGGTTCAGAGCCGTTTATCAATGGAATTGCGGGCAACGATTGGTTCGATCGTAAGACTGGTAAGCGGATCTACTGCGTTGACGACCCGACGGTGAAAACTATCGGAGGCGAGAGTTCTCCGATGAGTCCGCGCAATCTCAAGGTAACAACGGTTGGAGACGAACTGAAAATGGCGACGAACGGCAAGTCGAAGGTCGTCGGCATCGCGTTCAAAGATCGAGCCTCCATTCTGATGGCAGGCCATGCGGCAGATACCGTCATCTGGTTTGATGCGAAGACCGGCAACTGGGTAACGAGCAGCTTCTACGCCGACAAGCTCCCAAGCTGGGTGAGCGACATCAATGCCCAAGGAACTCCCGCCAAGACTGCAGGGCAAAAGTGGGAGCCACTTCTTCCCAAAGAGGCTTACAGCACAGCACGGCTTGCTCCATTCGCAAAGCCTAGTGCGACAGGTCCTCTCTTCTCGCACGCTTTGACCTCGAATTTGGGCTCCTTTACCACGAGTTCCTTCGGTCAGGAGTTTGTGTTCAAGACGGTCGAGGCCGCCTTTGATGGCGAGAAACTTGGGCAGCATCAAACCTCGGACGTCTTGGTCGTCAACCTATCGACGAACGACTATGTCGGTCACGCATACGGCCCGAATAGCCCCGAGGTCATGGACATCACGATCCGAACTGATCGGCTCTTGAGCGGTCTGCTCAATGTGATTGACCGAAAGGTTGGCATCGACAACGTCAACATCGTGCTCACCGGAGATCACGGCGTGGTTCCGATCGTCGAAGAGTCGAACGGTGTCTATAAGACAGGTGTCCAGCGCGTCCTCGACCGGAACATGGGCGCGGCGGTGGAAGCTGCGTTCACAAAGCAATACGGAGAGGGCAAGTATCTTCTCACTGCGCCGGACGAGATGTATCTCTACCTGAACCACGCTTTTCTTGCGGAGAAGAAGGTTCCGCTTGCTGAAGCGCAGAAGTTCGCGGTGAAAACTCTCCAAAGCGTGCCAGGAGTTTTTGCCGCGTTCACTCGGACTCAGATCATGGAAGGCGAGTTGCCTCGACAGGAGTGGCTGGGCATGGTGACCAACGGATACAACGCCGAGTATGGCGGAGATGTTTTGTTTGTGACCCAGCCTGGCTTCTACAGTGGGGGAGGCACCGGCACGGGCCATGGAGCGCCGTGGAAGTACGACTCGCACGTGCCGATCATCTTCCGAGGTCCCGGGATTAACAAGGGGCGATATACGCGAACCGTCACCACCGCCGACATTGCTCCCACCCTGAGCATTCTCCTCGGAATTGAGGTTCCGACGGGAAGCATCGGTCACCCACTCCACGAAGCGATCGACAAGAAGTAGCGCCTAGCCCAGTTGGGATTTGTAGTTTCTTGAGACCTTGATATAGTGCGCGGCATTCTCTTCGATGCCGCGCATTTCCTTTTCTGTCAGGGGACGGATGACTCGCGCGGGATTGCCGTAGACCATCGAACCCGGTGGCACAATCATGTTCATTGTGACGAGTGAGTTCGCCCCAATGAGACAGTATTCGCCGATTACAGCATTGTCAAGAATCGTGACGCCCATTCCAACGAGGCAGTTGCTCTTGACCTCGCAGCCATGCAGGATCGCGCCGTGCCCAACCGTCACAAAGTCACCGAGAATGCAATCACCGAGTCCGCGAGAAGTGTGCAGAATAGCGAGTTCTTGGATGTTCGTTCCCTTGCCGATTCGGATTGGATTGATGTCGCCGCGAAGGCAAGATCCGAAGAAGACCGAAGTGTCTTCCTTCATGAAAACGCTCCCCGTGACCCATGCATCGGGGGCGATGAAGGCAGTCTCGTCAATCTCAGGATGGCGGTCGAGGTAGGGGATCACTGGCATGGATGAGAAGAATTTACTCGATCCGATGACTCGCTTCGCCTTCGGTTGTAGGTTCGTCGAGACTCTGACAGAGGCATGCGTGGCTCAAACGGGGCGAAATTCTTTAGAGAAGGGCGAAGCCCTCGATTGGTCCGCGCGCGAAGTTTTAGCCCTGCAGGGGCGGAACTCTTGGTGAATTTCAATTTAGTTTGTTTCGCCCTTTCGGAGCTATTCGTTCTGTCCGGCTGGTTTACCATGGCTTCGCTCTTCGCTCTTCGCTCTTCGCTATAGAGTAGTTCCTTCTCAGGGAAGCAGGGAAGCAGGGAAGCAGGGAAGCAGGGAAACGAAGGAACCCCAATCTGTGACGAGACAATTGCTTGGCCCCGCTACAGCTTGGCGCAGGCGTCCGCGTCGCCCAATTTGACTTTGGAGACTCCTCTAAATGCCCTCGCCAGATCGAACACTAACAGAACTGAAATTCGGGTGAGGAGAAGATCACTTTGCACACCGCGATTGCAACCGTGTTCGCGGTGCGAGGGGTGAGTCGACCATCCATCGCGGAGGTAGCAACTTTGACGAGTTGCTTCTGCTTTTCTTCACTGAACGACGCATCAAAGATCGAGCATAGATTCTTGACGACTCCGGCGGGAGTGGGGGCATCCCTAAGCAACGGCCATGCTTGCATACCGAGTGCGGGGGTGAGACCAGGTCGTGGCGTGATCGCGGCGAATGCGCCAAATTGCCCTGGGCCAGCGCCACCAGGAAGGAAGAGAATGTCTGCCCAACTGATACGCACCACCATCGTTGCGGAGGTGATCCAGTTTGCGCCGCCTTTCCAGCCAGAAACGTCGGGCGGACGCATCAGTTCCATGCCCATTGAACCAGTAGACTGACGCACAGCGAGGGCCGGCGTGAGCGCAGTCAGCGCTCGGGCATTCGCAACATTTTCTGTTTCGAGTGGATTTGCAATCGCGTCAGAAAGTCGTTGCATGGCCACTGACCCGATGCCAAGAGACCGAGCCGAAGCCACCACGAAATCGACAGGATTTTTGAATTGCTTCCTGACAGCCTTGTCGCTGTAGAACTCATCCGAGTTCATAATCGCACGTAGCAAAGTCTCGATATTGAGATCCGACTCACGAAAAATCTTGGCGAACTTGTTGACGGTCTCCTCTGACGGGTTTTCGTAAACGAAGAACTCCCAGAGCTTCTTCGTCAAGAAAACTGCACACCGTGGGTTCTCGCAGAGATGATCAAGAACGTCCTCTCCTGTGAGCCGTCCTTCCTTTCCCAGCACCGTCTTCGTTCCAGGATCATGTCGGCCTCTTGCAAAGACAAAGGATTCAAACCTCCTCGGCGCGCGAGTGACGGGGACTGTAAAACCGTTTGGAAGTTGGTTTCCATAGCACCACCCGGTGAAAGCCCGTGCCGCTTCCTGGACATCTTGTTCGGTGTAGTTTCCAATTCCAAGCGTGAAGAGCTCCATCACCTCGCGGGCAAAGTTTTCGTTAGGCTTTCCTCGAACGTTCTCTTGGTTGTCAAGCCAATAGATCATCGCCGGATCTTTGCTGATCTCGTCGAGCAACGTCCGAAACTTGCCGAGAGCGTTCTTTCGGAGCGTGTTAATGTGGTGCTCCATCGCGAAGGCACTTTCAACCTTTTCGGAACTGGTCGCGAAATGGTTGTGCCAGAAGAGCGTCATCTTCTCTTCAAGCGGCTTCTGGGTAGAAATCATCCGAAGGAGCCAGAGTCCCTGCATGACCCGGATGTTGATCAGCCCCTGACGATTCTCGAAAGCTGAATTTTGGATCTCAATCCTAGGTTCACTTGAGAACAGCTTGTCTATCGCTGAAGCGAGCCCATCCTTACTGTAATATTCGACTTCTTTCTCGCTAGCCCCGAGGCCAAAGCGTCGAAGCAGATGAGCGACTTTTTCACGCACAGTAAGTGCCATAGCTGTGGGGACGCAGATTCACTCCACCGGTTCAATAGCCCACATAAAATGGCAGTCTCCTGGTGCTCAGCAGGCATACAAGTACACTCAATCCATGTCCGCACCCCTTCCGCGAAAACTGCCCTCTGAAGTCGGCTACGACCCTCGGCGGATCGAGGCGTTCTATACGGCGCTTGCCGAATCAGGGCAGGAACTCCATAGCTTTGCGCTGCTGCGAGACGGAGCGGTGATTTCGGAAGAGACGTGGTACCCCTATCGGGCCGACGATGTTCATATCCTCAACTCGCTCAGCAAGAGCTTCACGTCGACTGCGGTTGGCTTTGCGGTTGATGAGGGCCACCTTACGATCGATGACTACGTCGCTAAGTTCTTCCCCAACGAACTTCCTGACGTGATCTCGGAGAATCTATCGAAGGTCAAGATTCGGCATCTGCTGTCGATGTCTGTCGGCCATGGAGAGGACTCGACGGGCCGATTTGGTGAAGCCACGGACGGGAATTGGGCGAAGGCATTCCTCGCCTGCGCCGTGGACCACGAGCCAGGGACTCACTTTGTTTACAACTCGGGCGCGACATATATGCTCGCCGTCATTGTTGAGCGGCTGACGGGAGAAAAGCTGCCTGAATACCTGCGGAGTCGACTCTTTGACCCAATCGGAATCGAGACCATCACCTGGGATACCTGCCCGCGTGGACACACCGTCGGCGGCTGGGGCATGAGCATTAACATCGACGCCATCGTGCGGTTTGGGTGGCTCTATTTGCAGCAGGGCGTTTGGGAAGGGAAGCGCGTGGTGCCCAAGGGATGGGTTTCCCTCGCAACGAGCAAACAGGTCGAGAATGGATCTGACCCGAACAATGACTGGAACTACGGCTATGGCTTCCAGTTTTGGCGCAGCCAACACGGCAACTATCGCGCCGACGGTGCGTTCGGTCAATTCTGTGTTGTCGTTCCGGGCCAAAACATGGTTATTGCGACTACGGGTTGTGTAGATGACCTTCAGAAGGTGCTCAACCTCTTCTGGGATCACCTCGTCTTGCCTGGCGAACCAGGCGACGCCAAGGATGAGAGTTTCGACCTGCCGGGACCATCTGGAACGCGCACGAGTCCAATCGAAGAAAGCCTCCAAGGTCGAGTCTTCGAGGTTCAATCACCGACCGAGAAGATACGAACGATCTCCTTTGACGCCGGTTCACTGATGCTCGGATTCGCTGATCGGGAAGAAACACTCTCGTTAGGGCTTAACCACTGGGCACGTTCTGAGACCAAGCTGTGGTCAGCCTCGCCGACCCCGGTTGCGCTTCGTAGTGCTTGGAAAGATGAGAATACTTTGGTGTCAAGGGTCCAATATCTCCTTAGTCCAAGTCGCACCGTCTACACCTTCTCGTTTTCAGAAAACCAGGTGGAGGTGACGCAAGAGTCATTCGGTCGGCTCTGGGCGAATATTCCAGGGCCGTTTACTGCGGTGATTGTGGAGCAGGAAGGGGAGTAGTCGGGGGCGGCGTGCCGGTTGATCGGGAATGTAGTTTTGGTGACTTGATCGTGAGATCATCCAGTTTCCACAACCCGTTGGTTTGGGCGAACTCGGCCTGCGCCATCACCCAGTCGCGCCGTTCGCCATTTCCCTCTTTTGTTGCGATTTCGCCAATCTGAATCTCAAGCTCTGCTCGGGGACCCCTGATCGACTCAGCACCGAAGTTTGTGCCGTTGACTCGGATGTTCTTGTCTGAAGGGAGGTTCTGCATCAATCCGGCTGCATCAACGAGTTCTCGTTGGAATCGAGGAGTGAGCAATAAGAATGCCTCACGATCACGTCTCGCGAGTTGCTTTTGGAGCACTCCCGCAATCGTGTACAGCGCTCCCCGGGCATGTGAGCGGCGAAGCGTGACAGTCGCTTGCGACCCTGGCCCATCCTCGGAAACGAGGATGATGTTCACTCGGTCAATCCCGTCTGACTTGCAGAAAATAGCAAACCGCGTCATCTCCACATGATCCCAAGCCTCGCCCGTCGCCTTGTAGATTTCAAACAAGGTATCGGCATAGCTGTTCTTGGAGTCGTACCAAACGCCTGGACCGTACGAATCTGACCACACAGCCTCAAGCTTTGGTGTAAGGCCCGATATCTTCGGGAAATCGGCACGGATTTGGGCATCGATTTGAGCTGCCCTTGAGAGCGACGCTCGTTTGTAGCCGAGTGATTGGAGGTTGTTTGCCGCGACAAGCACACTGAAGCAAATCACTGGGGCAGCAAGGGCAACGGTAGCGACCGCGAATGCTACTGCAGACCTCCGAGCTCCTTTCATCAGGTGACCTACGAGCGCGCCAATCCCGCCGAACACCAGCCCGATCGCGGGGCTTCCAATGACTGCAAAGAAGATGAGGCCGCCAACTTCGCTGTTCTTGTTCACCAACGCTGCCGTCGCAAGAAAGACCACGATAGGCGCACCGATCAGGCCAATCAAGAAGCCGAAAGATGCATTGGATCGCGTGGAGCGAGGCGGTAGTTTCATGAGTCGGCGCGCTATAGAACCAGTATGTGCGCTCATCTCGTTTTACGAGGGCTGGACTTTTTGGGACCGGCAGATCCCAGGGCCTATTCCGGTAATGTAGAGGCTGGTTCACTGAATGGATTCGATGAAGTCTCCTCCTGCCCACGTTCAAGTTCGTGAGGCGCTAGAACAACTGCTGAAAGAGAATTCAGCCACTGAAGATTTTCGGCTTCCTGGCGAAATTCAGCTTGCCGCTCAGTTCGGCGTGAGCCGGATGACCGTGAACAAGGTGATGGTCGCGCTTGAGCGCGATGGCTTCATACGGCGAGAAAAGGGAAGAGGCACGTTCGCTCTCAGTCGTCCCAAAACGGGCACCCGGATCGCCCTGGCGCTTGTCCCAGGCAGCCTCGATTTGGCGTTTCAGGACTACTATTTTGGAGCGTTGTACTGGGGGCTTCGGGCTGCCCTAGACCGACTAGGGACCGAGCTTGAGGTGATCAAGTTGGACCACACCCTTGAGTGCTTGAACGAACGGGGACTGATTGCGATCAATCCGCCGGAGAGTTCGATTGACGAATTGCTTTCCTACGGTCGGTCGGGGAATCCGGTTGTTCTTCTCGGCGCGAGTTGGGAAGGATTCAGCCTCTCGACTGTCGATTCGGAAAATTTTCTTGGCGCCGCGCTTGCTGTGAACCATCTGGTGGATTTTGGTCATCGCGAAATCATCTTCCTCGGAGCATGCCCGGGGGATTCAAATACCCAAGATCGTGTGCGCGGATTTCAGGTTGCGATGAAAGCAAGAGGGCTCCTCGCCCGGCCGGAAGACATTGTTTTGGTCGAAACAGCGTACTCACTACCAGCAGCGGTTGCTACTTCTATTTTCAACAGGGTGAAGCTTGGGGCGACAGCGGTCTTTGCAGCTGGACCTCACCTCGCAGTGCAATTGATGGCAACAGCAACTCGACAGGGAATACGAGTTCCGCAGGACCTAAGCATCGTGGGCTACGACGATCCTTCCTTCCTCGGGATGGTTTATCCGTCGCTCACAACTATCCGCCAACCATTGCAACAAATGGCGGAAGCTGCATGCGAAATCGTGATCTCGCTTCAGGAGAGTCTAGACCCTCGGCCCGTCCGACGAGTTCTCGATCCAGAACTCGTCGTGCGGGAATCGACCGGGCCAAAGACGAACGGTTAGAAGCTATCGCTAAAGCGATAGGCATCGATCAGGGCGCGTTCGCCTTCTTTGCCCTTGATATGGTTTCCGTGCTCCATGCCGAGCACTCCGGTGTATCCCTTTGAGTGCAGGTGCTTGAAGATGGCCCGGTAGTTCATTTCACCGGTGGTCGGTTCATTTCTACCAGGGTTGTCTCCAATCTGGAAATACGGAATCTCCCCCCACGCGCGATCGATGTTGGGGATGATGTCCCCAAGTTCAATCTGGGCATGGTACATGTCATAAAGAACCTTGCAGGAGGGACTCTTCACCGCTTTGCAGATCATGAAGCCCTGGGGAACGGTCGTCAAAAAGAGATCCGGATGGTCTCGGAAGTTGAGCGGCTCAATCACCATTACGAAGCCGTGGGGCTCGAAAATGTCACTCGCCCTTCTCAGGGCATCAATGACATTGGCGGTCTGGTATCCATTGTGAAGTCGCGGATCGACCGTGCCAGGCACGACCGTCATCCACTTCGCGTTTACACGCTTTGCTACGTCTACAGCGGCCTTGCACTCGCCTAGAAACTTGTCAAGCGAATCCTTCTTGCCTGTGGTCAGCGTCGTGCTCCAAGCGGTGCCCATGTTGACAACAAAGACACCCATGAGGATGTTCAGGTCACGCATCGCTTTGCCAATTCGCTCTTGCTCGGCCACCGGACGCCCGGACATTCCGTTATCTTCCCAGCCAGTGAATCCCTCTTCGGCTGCAAATTTGAGCTGATCGACGGGGTCATCGCCTGCGCTATTACGGAACATGCCGAAGTGGGGGCCGTAGTTCATTTTGAACTTCTGCCCCCGCATCTTTGCTCCGAGCGACTCGCCGAGGGGTATCGCTCCCCATCCAGCTGCCGTTGCAGCTGATCCGGCGAGCAATTCTCGACGAGAGATCCCCAACCTAGAAGACTCCCTTGGTAGACCCTGGAACGGCGACGAGCGGCGTTGCTATCGATCCAAGTTCGTACTTCGAAGGTGCGAGGCTGACCGTGGAATTAATCGCTTGATCCCAGGTGACTTCTTGTCCGCTGTAGGCGCTCATTCGAGCCATGATTGCGGTCATGGTGCTGTGCGCAACTTGCTCGCCTTCGTTGAATCCCTCGTTTGATCGGATGCTCTTGTAGAGTCGAACATGCTCCAACACGTATGGGTTCTGAGACTTGCCCGTGAACCGATAGTTGTTTTCACCCTGGATATTCGACCCGCCGTTCGAGGTGCCCTTGGTGCCTGCGATGTGCTCTGCAACCTTAGACGAGCAACCGTCGATCTGGCGGCATTGGCTCATCAGAACCGTTCCATCTTCGTACGTGTACTCGGTAGCGAAGTGGTCAAAGATATGGCCGTATGCTGGATCGGTTCGAACTTGGCGTCCGCCGAGCGAGCTTGCCTTTACAGGATGGCCTCCCATGACCCAGTTACAGACGTCAAGGTTGTGCACGTGTTGCTCAACGATGTGGTCTCCAGATAGCCAAGCGAAATAAAGCCAGTTGCGAAGTTGCCACTCCATGTCGGACCACTCCGGCTTGCGTGGGTTCATCCAGAGGCCGCCCATGTTCCACCAGCAACTCATCGAGACGACTTTGCCGATCGCCCCGTCTTTGATTCGCTTGATGACTTCGTTATAGCCAACGTCATGTCGTCGCTGGGTGCCGGCAACTACGGACAGGTTCATTGCTTTAGCCTTCTTAGCGGCTTCAACTACGGCGCGGATGCCGGGACCGTCAACTGCGACCGGCTTTTCCATGAAGATATGCTTCTTGGCATCAACGGCGGCGGCAAAGTGAATTGGTCGAAATCCTGGTGGCGTAGCAAGAATGACGACATCAACACCGCTCGCAAGTACCTTTTGGTAGGCATCAAATCCGCTGAATTTTCTGTCGCCCACATCGGTGCGATCAGGAAGATCACGAGTCAGGTCGTTAAAGCAACCTTCCAAGCGGTCGGGGAACAAGTCGCCTAACGCGTGAACTTTGGTTCCCTTGTCTGCTTCTAGCGTCTGTCGAAGTGCACCACTGCCGCGACCGCCACATCCGATCAATCCCACTTTAAGAGTGGGAGCGTCTTGAAAGAAACCGAACACGTTTGCATTCGCTGATATTGGCAAGCCTACTGCTGCCGTTCCGACTAATAATTCTCTTCTTGAAAGCTCCATCGCTAAACCCCAGATGACGTTCGGAGCATAACCGGTTTTGGTCTCTTGAGTCTATGCCCGCGTGTGATAAGGCGAACTTGGCCGGGCAAATTTGTTCATGCGTCTGTCGTGGATGCAAAAGATCGTGCGACAATGTATACGCTATGACCCTCCGCTCTGTCAGTTTGCTTGCGGCGATCACCTCGGTTGCCCTGGTTAGTCTTGCCCGCCTATCCGCTGGCCAAACCGATAGCGGTTGGATCACCATGTTCAATGGCAAGGACTTGTCGGGCTGGACACCCAAGATTCGAGGATATGCGTCAGGGGAGAACTTCGCAAACACTTTTCGGGTCAAGGATGGCATTCTCGAAGTGAACTACGATGGCTACGGCGGAAAGTTCAAGGACCGATTCGGACACCTGTTCTTCAACACCGAGTTCTCCAACTACATCATGCAGCTTGACTACCGCTTCACCGGTGAACAAATGCCAGATGGCGCTGGTTGGGCGTGGAGAAACAGCGGAATCATGATCCACGGGCAGTCAGCAAAGTCGATGGGGAAAGACCAAGACTTTCCCGTTTCGGTCGAAGTCCAACTCCTCGGCGGGCCAAAGGAAGGGGTTCGGCACACGCTTAACATGTGCAGTCCAGGCACGAACATTGTCAGAGATGGCAAGCTCATCACACAACATTGCGTTGACTCAGATTCAGAAACTTACCGTGGCGACCAGTGGGTGAAGGCCGAAGTCGAAGTTCACGGAAAAGGATTGATCATCCACCGCATTAACGGCAAGGAGGTCATGCGCTATGAGCAGGCTCAATATGACCCCAAAGACGCCAACGCGAAGCCGCTGATCAAAGATCCTAACCAGCTCTTGATTGACCACGGCACGATCTCACTTCAGTCCGAGAGTCACCCGTGCGAGTTCAAAAACGTTCGTATTAAGCAACTCAAGAGCTAGCCGCTCGACCCCCTAGTAGGGAATCAAGTCGAGTTTGTGGAAGAATTGGCCTGTCGGGCCATCGTCTGGGAGGAGGGCAAGCCGAACAGCGGTCTCGGCTCCTTCTTCCACGGTCATCGTTGCACCAGGTCCGCCCAGTTCAGTCTGGACCCATCCAGGGTGGGCCGAGTTGACCTTTATATTCGTGTCCTTGAGTTGCACAGACCAAACAGCCGTCAGCATGTTCACGGCAGCCTTCGAGGCGGCGTAGGCGGGCGTCGCCCAAGTGCCGAGCTTGCCCGCTCCGACCGAGGCGATCGAACCGACGATCGAACTGTGGTTGACGATCCTCCCCGCCATGCTCTCCTTGAGCAATGGAAGCACCGCCTCCGTCACGCCGAACAACCCAAAGACGTTGGCTTCAAACGTTGCCCTCATCGAAGCAACCGTTACTGGTCCATCAAAGTCGGTGTGAACCCCGGCGTTGTTTACCAGGATGTCGAGCCGTCCGGTGAGGGCGAGGATCGACCCGAGCAATGAATCTCGGTCAGATGCCGATGTCACGTCAAGCTTAACTGCATGGGAATCGATGCCTTCACTTCGAAGCCGCTCGGCAGCCGATTTGCCTCGGTCAAGGTTTCGTGACCCGATAATCACCGTGATCTGTTCACGGCCAAGCTGACGCGCGATTTCGAGTCCGAGGCCCTTGTTGGCGCCAGTGATGAGAGCAACTCTGTTGTGTGACATGAATTAGCCTAACGGCGTGAGGAACTCGAGGAGAATGCCGTCCGGGTCTTGGATAAAGCAGTAGCGAACTCCAAGGCTCTCGTTCGTAGTTGGCGGCACCGCCATCACTTGGCCAGAACCCTCTAGCTCTGCCCACGTCGCGTCAACATCTTCTACGAGAAAAGCGAAGTGGCGGTAGCCCTGAAACTGAAAGGAGTCTGAAAGCACCGTCTCAGCGTGTCGCTGAGGAGTCGAGCCCTCTTGCTCAAAAAGCTCAATCTCGAGGGCACCTCGGCGAATAAAGGCGACCTTAAGCCCTCGATCTGGAGCATGAAAGTGCGATCTCAGTTCGAATCCGAGCACGGCTCGATACCACTCGATGCTTCTCTCCATCGAGCTGACTGCGATTCCCACATGATGGGCACCTTGGATGTTGACCATTGCACCTCAACCCTACCTTGTCAACGATCCGTGCCAACATGAAGCCATGTCTCTCTGCGAGTTTCACTACTTCTCAGATGTGCTCGGAATGAACCGAACCGCGAACGTGATTCTGCCGAATCGTGGCGTTGCTGGATCCTACCGAGTGATGTTTCTGCTCCACGGGCTCTCAGATGACCATACGATTTGGCTCCGTAGAACATCGGTTGAGCGATATGTTGACGGGCTTCCCCTGATCGTCGTGATGCCTGATGGCGGACGCGGATTCTACACGAATGCAGTTGAAGGTCCAGAGTGGGCAATAGCGATGGGTGAGGAGCTACCTGAGATCATCTCACACGCCTTTCCGACCGGAGAAGACTGGTGCATTACGGGTTTGTCGATGGGAGGATATGGGGCGCTTCGACTCGCTTTTGGCTACCCCGACCGATTCAAGTCCGCCAATTCACACTCTGGCGCGCTGTTGTTCGGCCACAACGAAGAAGCGTATAAGAATCAAACCATCCCACCAGAGTTCAGAAGGATCCTTGGCGACCATCCCAAGGGCGGGCCGAGCGACTTGGTACACCTTGCGACAACCTGCCACAAAGAGAAGTTGCCCAAGCTACGCATAGACTGCGGAAGTGCAGATTTCTTGATTGAAGACAACAGGTCGTATATCGCAAAGCTAACCGAGCTCGGAATCCCTCATCTCTATGAGGAGTTTGCTGGAGAGCACAATTGGGCGTATTGGGACGTTCACGTTCAGGAAGCTATTGCCTTCCACCGAACAAATCTGGGCTTCTAGGGATTCGCGATAGCGTAGAGCTCTTTCCAAAGGCCCGGGTTTACTGACATTGGAATTGCCTCCAGGATACGGTTGGATTGCCAGACGTATCTTGCGAGGCCCTTTCCCTCCCGAAAACGGAAAGCCTCGCGAGTGTTTGCGAGGCGATCCGCGAGTTTGAGCGTCATTGCATCTGGAGACATCCGCTGAACTTCCTCCAGAAGCGAGTCCGCGCGAACCAGCCAGACGCGGTCCTTTGACCAAGACGGATCTAGCTGTGGCTCAACTCGGGTGAGTTCGACCACGAGAGCAGCTACCTTCGTTCCAAATCTAGACTTGATGTCTTTCGGCGTCGTCTCCGTTTCCTCAAGCAAATCGTGCATCAGCGCGGCGATCAGCATTTCTTGATCCTCGATCGCTCCAATCAGGATCAGGTTCGTCATCACCTCGATCGGGTGCGTGATGTAGGGCAGCAACCGTGAACTCTCACGAACTTGACCTCGATGTTGCTTCGTAGCGAAGCGTAGTGCCCGTTCGATGGTTTGTTGCATAGTTCATTTTGGTACGCTGTGAGACTAATGAGCCGAATTTGTGCAGCAGCAGACATCGGGAGCAATACCGCTCACCTTCTCGTTGCCGCAGCGCAGAACGATCTCGTCACTCGGATCGACAACTTTAACGAGTGGATCCCCTTGGGCGAGGTGGTTGCTCGGCATGGTGTGATTCCAAAGGAATTGATCGCTCAACTGGTCAACGCTGTTCGAGAGTTCAAGAAACTCTCTGCTCAGCGGAACGCCACAGAGCTTTATGTTTTTGCGACCGAGGGCATGAGGATGGCGCGTAATCACGATGCAGTCCTTGCGAAGATCGAGCGAGAAACGGGAATTCGAGTCGAAATCATTCCTCCTGCCAGAGAAGCGGAGCTGAGCCTCCGAGGCGTCATGCTCGATTCAAGACACTTTAGAGTCGATGCGATGCTAGAGGTCGGGGGAGGCTCAGCGCAGATCGCGAAGGTCCATCAGGGCAGGCTTGTTGAAACTGATTCTCTGCCTCTTGGAACTGGCAGGGTGATCGCTGAATCTGGGTTGCGCAATCCCTGTCCAGACCTCGCGTTCGAAGCCGCCCAAAGCTACGTTGAAGCCACTCTTGGCACTTGCATGATCCGCCCTCCGATGACGAGGATCGTGATCAGCGGTGGCGTCGGGCGAGGACTTTGGCGTGCAATGCACCCGGACGGTGAGAAGACTCTCGCACGGGAAGAACTGGACTACCTGATTTGGAGCACCCGGCAACTTTCCATTGATCGTGTCATTGAACGCTTCAACGTTAAGCCGAAGCGAGCAAGCACATTGCTGCCCGGCGCGCTGATCTATCGAGCTCTAATGGATTGGGCGAAGGTTGAGTCTGTTATCGTGAGTGAGTTTGGGATTCGAGAAGGTGCGGTTCTAGAAATGGTCGCACAGAGGATTAAAGGATGCCCCGTCTGAAAGAGCCACTCCCCGAGTCTCGATACCTCAACCGAGAGCTGAGTTGGATTCAATTCAACCGTCGCGTTCTCGAAGAGGCCGCGAACACGGCGAACCCGCTCCTGGAGCGGCTCAAGTTCCTCGCGATCTTTGAATCGAATCTCGATGAGTTTTATATGGTTCGGGTCAGTGGACTGATCGAACAGTTCGAGAGCGGCGTGATGCAAATTTCCCCCGACGGACTCACCCCTAACGAACAGCTCCTCCAAATTTCGAAGAATGCGGGTCCGCTACGGGCTCGAGCCTCTGAGATCTTCGAGCGGGATCTGAAGCCTGCACTGGATCGTAGCGGCATCCTGATCCGAAAGTATGCCGACCTCACAGAGAAGCAGAAGGCAGACCAAGACGCCTATTTCATGCGCGAGGTCTTCCCGCTATGCACTCCGCTCGTTCTCCATCCCGCGCCGAACGTTCCGTTTATCTCAAACCGAAGTTTAAACCTTGCGGTCGTGCTTTCTGACGGGTCGAGTGACACCAGGCTCGTTCGTGTGAAGGTCCCTGGCATCGTTCCGCGTCTCGTTCGATTGAACAAGCGCAAGCATGAGTACATCCTTTTAGAAGATCTGCTCCGTCACAATCTCCAATCGCTCTTTCCTGGAGTGAAGATCCTAAGCGCACATCAGTTCAGAGTTATCCGCGATGCTGACGTTGAGATTCGTGAGCTTGAAGCAGCCGACCTTATCGCCACAATTGAGGAGACGATCAGGCTACGCAGGTTTGGCGATCCCGTTCTGCTGGAGATCGAAGAGGGCATGCCGAGCCAGGTCAAGAAGCTCCTGATGGGACTTCTCAAACTGGACGAGGAAGACGTCTTCCCCCTCAAGGGACTGATGGGACTCGAAGTTTTCTGGGAACTCGCGAAAATCGATAAGCCCGCCCTGCGCTTCCCGCCACACCTCCCCTACGTGGCCGAGCCCCTCTCGCACTGGAAGTCACTCTTCGAAGCCATTCGATCGGGCGACCAACTCGTCCACCAGCCCTTTGACGGTTTCCGATCCGTGGAGGAGTTTGTCGCATCCGCGAGCAAAGATCCCAACGTCATCGGGATCAAACAGACGCTGTATCGGGTGGGCACCGAATCACCCATCGTTGAATCGCTGTTGAACGCAGCCGGAGAAGGCAAGCAAGTGGCGGCAATGGTCGAGCTGAAGGCGCGATTTGACGAGAGTAACAACCTCGTTTGGGCGAGAGCGCTGGAGCAAGCCGGCGTACACGTCACCTACGGATTCCAAGACCTGAAGACTCACTGCAA
>JBBRHU010000036.1:0-15427 GCA_038222255.1 Fimbriimonadales bacterium
GGCCTGATTGTCTACCCCGCTGAGGGCGATGACAACGCCTCATTTTTCAAGGAGGTTCAGGCATCGGGATTCCCCATCGTGTTGATCGACCGAGCTCCCAGGGGGTGCGAGGATATGGTCGTGCTCACCGACAACATTTCGGCATCCAAACACGCGACCGAGCTACTGTTGAAAAGCGGGTGTCGGCACATCGCTATTTTCGGCAATAACAGCGACAAGGCGTTGAGCATCCGAGAGCGACATCTCGGCTATGAGAGTGCTTTAGAAGAAGTTCACCCTCGGTACGAACGCTGGATCCCAATGAACCTGGATGAGAACACAGATTCAATGTATCAGGCAGTCTCGGACGCTCTGATCGCGATGCGCGCTCGTGACCCGAAAATCGACGGCGCGTTCTGCTCGCAAGACTGGCTTGAACGTGCACTCATTCTCGCTTGCCTCGACGAAGGAATCGAGGTCGGGTCCCAGTTCCGAATCGCTACCTACAACGACTTCGGCGAAACATTCTTCCCCTACCCCCGTCGGCTCGCGCGCATCGAACAACAGGTCGAAGAGATAAGCCGACGAGCGGTCGAGCGGCTGTACGATATTCAGGCCGGGAAACCTGTCGAACTTGGCCCCATCCGAGTAGTCGCAAAGATCATCCCCGCGTCGGAGTAATCAGCCACGTCGGGAGTTCAGCCCGTTGCGGGCGACGTGACATTCTTGTATCCTGAAAAGGAAATGTCCGCTTCCCTTTGCCTGCTACTGTCCCTGGCCACCAACCAAAACGTCGCGACCACCCCAGCCCACCGTCTTGGCGAAGCGTGGTGGAAACAACGCCACGAGCATTGTGTGGAAATCACGAAGCAGGGCGCCGACCGCGAACTGATCTTCATCGGCGACTCGATTACTCAAGGCTGGGAAGGAGGCGGGAAGGCGACCTGGGAGAAGTATTACGCCGGGCGAAAGGCAGCCAACTTCGGATTTAGTGGCGACCGAACCGAGCATGTGCTCTGGAGGATGGACAACGGCGAGATCCTCGGCATGCACCCCAAGCTCGCGATCATCATGATCGGCACAAATAACATCGGACACAAGTCGAGCGGTGCGACCGAAACCGCCGAGGGTGTCAAGTTGATCGTTGAGAAGCTCCGCAAGAACATGCCTGAGACAAAGATTCTCCTCCTCGGCATCTTTCCACGAGGCGCAAACAACTCTGACGCAATGCGAATCGCGACCGATGCCGCGACGGCGCAGTTCAAGAGCCTCCACGACGGTGTGCATGTCTTCTTTGAAGACGAGCGAAAGATCTACCTGACGACCACTGGCGATATCTGGAAAAACTTGATGCCCGATATGCTTCACCCCAACGCCTTTGGCTACGAACTCTGGGCCAAGGCCATGGAACCCACTGTGAGACGACTTCTCGGCGAAGGACGCTAGAACAACCCGGTCATATCCTAGATCGGGATATGATGATGAAACATGGTTGCCCTGAGATTTGTTGGGAAGGTCGTATTGACAGGTTGCCTCTTTATCGGGGCAACTGCGTGCCTTAGCCAGCCCGGCTCCGGCTCGCAAGGGGAGCCGACAGCGGTTGAAAAGCACGGTCGGCTCCAGGTGAAAGGCAGCCAGATTGTCGGTAAGGATGGAAAGCCCGCGAGCCTTGCTGGGATGAGCCTGTTCTGGAGCCAGTGGATCGGCAAGTACTACACCCCCGAAGTCGTTAAGTGGCTGAAAACCGACTGGAACTCGACCGTGATTCGTGCCGCAATTGCCGCTGACTCTGGTGGCTACCTGACTCATCCCGAAGAGGAGATGAAGAAGGCGACAACCGTCATCGATGCTGCAATCGCTCAGGGCATCTACGTCATCGTCGACTGGCACGACCACCGTGCGGAAAAGCACACAGCAGAGTCGGCAAAGTTCTTCGGCGAACTCGCGAAGAAGTACAGCGGCAAGCCGAATGTGATCTACGAAATCTTCAACGAACCGCTTAAGGTGAACTGGAGCACGGTAATCAAGCCGTACGCCGAGACGGTGATCAAGGCTATCCGAGCCCACGATCCCTCAAACCTGATCATCGTCGGCACTCCGACATGGTCACAAGATGTTGATGTAGCAGCAGCCGATCCGATCAATGACCCCAACGTCGCCTACACTCTTCACTTCTATGCCGGGACTCACAAGCAAGGCCTGCGAGACAAGGCAAAAAAGGCGATGGATAAAGGGATCGCCTTGTTCGTAACCGAATGGGGAACCGTCCAAGCAAACGGAGACGGCGCAGTCGACCGCACTTCCACCGAAGAGTGGTTCAAGTTCATTCGCGAACACAACCTGAGCCACTGCAACTGGTCGCTGGCCGACAAAAAAGAAGGCGCATCGGTCCTCAACCCCGGCGCTTCAGAACGTGGAGGATGGAAAGATTCCGACCTCACCGATTCCGGCCGCTACGTCCGCGCCCTCATTCGTGGGTGGAAAGGCTGACGTTAACCCGACCACTCCTCGCATACCCACGAACTTGCTCATGTGGGTAACCTCTCAATAGTCGGGATTCCGGGCGTTGGGCGACGATGTTTATTCGCATCCTACTTGCAACCGCATTGTTTCTCGCTCAATTGAGCGTGGGCTTTGCGCCGTGTGCATGTTTGCCTCCCGCGCAGCCAGTCACGCTCGCGGCGGAAGTTTGCTCGATGTCCGGGGTTGCTGGATGTCAATGCTGCAAGAAGCCTTCTGACACTCAAGAGGCCAAGAAAGCTCCCTTGCAAGCCAAACGGGCTTGCGCAGTCAACTCTCACCAAGAAGTACCGTCTACGGTTTCTTCGCCTCCGGTTGTTCTCGTTCTGGCCATTCTCAAGCCAGTTGATCTGACTATTCAGCGGCTTACCGCTCCTGCTCAAGGTCCGACACTTCACTTAGTCGTTCCACGAATTCGGCCACCGGATGGCTCGATTCATGGTTTACGTGCGCCTCCTTGTTCGTAGTTTTGGCTCTTCGCCAGACCTATCTGGCCATGTCAAACCGAACGAGGAAGAACGATTCTTTATCTACCATCATCCAAGCCGAAGCGCTCGTGGCGATTCTCGCTGATCGCGCTCAGCATCGCGGCGGTCATTGTCGGCGTCAGTGCCAAATCGGCGGAACCTCAAAGGCCCGCCCAAACCTGGCTCCCTGCACCCTCGCAACCGCTTTGGAAGCCAGAGCCACAGTATTTGCTCACTGTGAAGCCGCTCAAACTCTCCGCGAAGCAAATTGAAGTTCTATCTGCTATTGCGTTGAGTTGGCAACAAGAGAAGGCGAAACTCCTCGTCGCAATGAATTCTTTCGACCCGAAGCGAGGTCGGGCAGATCAGCTCTCGGCGAGCCTAGCCGGATTCTCGGATCTCTCAAGGAACTACGATCTGCGACGAATGCATTACTGGCTGGAGGCTGAGAGACTCCTCTCCCCCGAGCAGCTTGCTGCGATTAGGGCAGGTGTGCGGTGAGAGGAGCGTGGGTTGGGTTGCTCCTCCTCTGCTCCGTCTCGTGGGGCCAAACACTTACCCGCGAGCAAGCCGTTGCGGTTGCGATGCAGCATAGCCCTCTGCTCAAGGTCGCTCAGTCGGAGAGCAAAATGGCACATGAGGCGGTGCGAACCGCTAAGTCAGAACTTCAGCCCAAGCTTTCGCTCAACGGGCTCGCAACGACGGGCAACGGCGCAGGAGTCTTTGGGATTGCTGGAGCTGAGCCGGCTTCCTGGATGATGGTGCCAACTGGCTCGTTCCTAGATGGCAGCCTGATGTTAATGGTTCCGATTCTCACCCCAAAGCAGCAGAACATGGTCGATGCAGCCAGAGCTTCCTCTAACGCAGTTCTGGCAGAAGTCGAGGAAGTTCGTTCGGAAGTCGCTCTACAGGTTTCGCTTGCCTTCAACCAAGTGCTTCTCCAGCGCGAAATGGTTGTAGCAGAGGAGTTCAAAGTATCAGCCTCGTCGGAGCTGGTGAGAACGACGCAAGCAACGGTCGATGCGGGCAAAGGAATTGAGGCATCGGTACAGCGGGCGCAGGCCGAACTTTCGAGGGCAAAGCGAACTCTCGCCACGGCGAAAAACGACGAGTCGAAAGCAATATTGCAACTTCAAATCGCGATGGGAACTCCCTTTAAGGAGCCGATCACGGTCGCAGGTGACCTACCCCTTGGAGACATGAACGTTGAGGTTGAGAAAGAGGTTCAGCTTGCGCTGGCCCAGCGGAACTCCATCCTCGCCGCAAACTCCCGGGTCATTGGTAGCCGGGCCGATCTGCGCCGCGCCGAGAGTCAGCGATCACCTCAGCTCTATGGGTTCGCCATGGCCGAGCGTCCGAACAGGCGCGATATGGGTGGGCTGACATTTGGCATCACCTTGAGCATTCCAATTTTGGACGGAGGACGAATCGGATCGGAAGTCCAGCAAGCTCGTGCCGCCATCGCGAAGGCTGAGGCTATTTTGCAACTTGCAAAGCTCACAGTAGAGCGCGAAGTCAGAGAAGCTTGCCTAGACCTTTCAACCGCCGCCGCGAACACGATCTCAGCACTCGATTCGGTCCGAGCCACAGAGGCGAGCTACAAGGTCATCGCCCTCCGAGTTTCGGCGGGCAAAGGCATCATGCTTGAGCAGCTCGACGCACTTGAAATTCATAAGCGAGCACTCGCGGACCTCGCACAAGCTCGGTACGAACAAGCCATCGCACTGGCCAAACTCAACCGAGCCAAAGGAGGGACGAAGTGAAGAAGCTCTTCTTACTCATTCTCTTGCTCTGTGCTGCGCTCGCAAACGCGGTCCAACTCGCCGCTGGTCCCTATCGCCTGGACGTCACAACCACCCCCTCGGTCATTCCCTTAGGACGGGCCAAGATAATCATTAAGCTCACCGACTCGACTAGCAATCCAGTTCAAAACGCGACAGTGAAAGTGTTCGCGCAGATGCCAGGAATGGTTATGGGCGAGCGAGAGGAGACAGCAACTAATGGTGACGGCCCTGGCCTATACGTCGCTCCAGCCGTCTTCGGAATGGCAGGCACATACGAGATCAAGATTTCGATCTCCGGCCCACAAGGAAATAGCGTCGCGACGTTGAACGTTTCAACTGGGCAGTCTCTAAGCGAAAAGCCAAAGCCACCTCTGGCGTTGTATCTCGGAATTGGAATCGCCGTGGTTGCGTTGGTTCTGCTCGTCCGTCAATTGAGGGCGACCGGGCAAAAGGTCAACGTCCGTAGTCTTCTTAATCTCCAGGTGATCCTTTCTCTGGTGCTCCTCGGAGGCGCGCTGGCAATCGTCCTTTGGGCCGTTAACACACAACGCCGACAGGGTTCGATGACTCCGCTTGAAGCTCAAGTGATGGAGATGAATGTTCCACCACCGAGCGGTGTTCTGCCGGTTCACCTTGTTCGCGTGGAGCTAAAACCTCTGGGAGCAACTGTTAGCTATACAGGTCAGGCGGTTGGGTTTGTAGAGCAAGATCTAGTGCCACGGGTGACGGGAACGATCCTCTCGATGCCTGTTTACGTCGGCGACAAAGTTACCAAGGGACAGGTGCTCGCCCGACTTGACACCACTCAACTTGACCCGATGGTTCGCGAAAAGACGGCGGGCGTTCAGGCAGCTCGGGAGGGTGTAAACGTTGCCTCGATGGAGTACGAACAAGCCCTCAACATGATCGCGGAGGCCCGAGCCGATCTCGCAATGACGCGCGGTGAAGTCCAGGAAGCCAGCGCCCTACTAGAGTCGGCACGCCAGGCAAAGGGAGCAATGGATTCCGGTGTTCAAGTGGCTGAATCAGAAGTGCGTGCGATGCAAGCGGAGCTTGCCTCCGCCAGCGCAGACGCCACCTACCAAAGACAAGAGGTCCAGCGAGTGAAGTTGCTCTTTGACCAGAAGGCTGTCTCCCGTGACGAATTGCAGAAGGCGCAGGCCGAAGTTCAAAAGGCTGAGGCTGCGCAGACCAAGGCCAGCGAGGTAGTCGGTCGGACAAAAGCAAACGTCGCAGCCGCGAAAGCTGGAGTTCGAAAGGCAGAGGCCGATGTTATCGCTGCTCAACGGAAGGTTGCTCAGGCAGAAGCAAAAGTGCGCGCCAAAGAGGCGCGAGTCCAGTCCGCACAAGCTGCGGCCTTGGCCTCAAAGAGCAAAATCAGTCAATCTTCGGCATCAGTAGGCGAGGCGACGGCTGGACTCCAGGGCGCTGGTGCTCTCCGCGCGCTCTCGGAATTGAGGTCGGAGGTGGATGGCGTCGTGACCCAGCGGTTGATAAGCCCAGGCACCGTCGTCTCTCCCGGTCAAACACTGCTTAAGATCGCCCAAGTGTCTCCTCTTCGGTTACAGGCCAACGTGCCGGAAGCAGAACTCGCCCAGATAAAGGTCGGGAATACGGTCCGAGTCACCGCCCGCGGTGAGAAACAGGAAGCGCTCACTCTCAAAGTTACGTCGATCCAGCCATCGGTCGATCCGAATTCGCGCACGGGAGTGGTTGAGGCACTCTACGACAACCACAGTCAGAGTCTCCGGCCGGGACAATACATCTCCCTTGAGATCTCGTTGGCTTCAGAAGAGTCGGCATTGGTCGTCCCATCCGATGCGCTAGTCATCGAAGAGGGTGCACCTTACGTGTGGACGGCCAAGCCTCAGGCAAACAACCAGTTCAGCCTCGCTAAGAAGAAAGTTGAACTCGGAGCTCATGCTGGAGGTTTCACAGCAATCATCTCGGGGTTGAGTGCGGGTCAGCAGGTGGTGAATACGCCGCCGCAGGGTCTTACTGTCGAATCTCGTGTTACGGCAGCTGACATACAAAAGAGTGAAGACCTCGTGATTCGAATCACCGCCGCCGGATACGATCCGCCCGCGATTCAGATTCCGGTCGGAGTTGCTTTCAACATCACTTTCATTCGGCTCGACGACCAGAGTTGTGGAACGGAAATCATCTTCCCCGACCTTCACATCCGAGAAAAGCTGCCCCTCAACAAGCCAGTCGTCGTTCATATTCCACCTCAGCCCGCCGGTAAGGTCCTCGCCTTCACTTGCCCGATGAACATGCTCAACGGGAAGGCGGTTGCCAAGTGAGCTCTGCGCGAAAACAGAATCCTCTCCACTATATCCACCGCTGGTCGATTGAACATCCCTATGCGATCATCGCCTTTTACGTGGCGATGATCGCGCTCGCCTGGCTATCGATTTCAAAGATGCCGAGGAGGTTTGCGCCTTACGTCGAGAGCCCAATGGTAGGGGTGGTCACGATGATGCCAGGACTCTCCACTCAAGAGATGGAGAGCTACATCTCTAAACCGATTGAGGAACAACTGATCAACGTGAAGGGTGTTCGCAGTGTTCGATCGACTTCACAAGATGGGTTCTCAATTGTCACGCTTGAATTCCCTTACGGCACGAATATGCAGCAAGCGCAGACGAACATCCAATCGTTGATGAACGTCGTGCAGTCCAACTTACCAAGCACCGGAGCGAACCTAAAGCCTTCATTCATCGTGCCAATCGACCCTCTCAACTTGCCTGTCCTCACCCTCTCGCTTCGTGCCGATGAGAAGAGCGGTTGGACGCTTACCAAGGCGAGAGAATTTGCCGACAACACCGTCGTTCGCAGGCTCAAGACCGTGCAGGATGTCTATGCGGTCGTGCCGTTTGGTGGCTACCGACGGCAAATGCAGGTTTCGGTTGACAGAAAGAAACTTGCCAGCTACGGACTTTCAATTCTCGACGTCAGAAATGCGCTCGATCGAGCGAATGTCAATGCGAGCGGTGGAACCCTCACGCAGGGCTCGCGAGAATCCATCGTCCGAGTTGAGAACCAAGCGGGAGATGCGGCCGAAGTTGCGAACTATCCCATCGCCACCGTGTCTGCGAGTGGAATGCAGACTGGTGCTGCGCCCAGCGGGGGTGGCGGAATGGGTGGAGCACTCGCGCCATCACGAGCAATCGCTAGCACTGATAAAGGGACGCCGAGAGTCATCTACGTTCGCGACGTGGCCAAGGTGACAGATTCGCACTGGGAACGTCGTAGTGGTTACGACTACTTAGACAATGTCAATGGCCAAGTTCATTCTTCAATTTCAGTAAGCATCATCCAAAACCCCGGCGCAAGTTCAGCCCAGATCGTTCCCGCTGTGATGGCGGTTACGAAGCAACTCGAGTCGGAAAATCCCGGCCTCAAGTTCGATGTTGCCTACGACAACGCCCACTTCGTCGACATCTTGTTCGAAAACGTTTGGCATGAGCTAGGAATCGCCGTGCTCTTGACCGGGGTTGCACTCATGTTCTTCCTGGGCGAGTGGAGAGGGACGTTGATCGCAATGATCACTCTCCCGACTTCCCTCGCACTGGCGGTATTGATGATGGTTCCATTTGGAATGACGTTTAATAGCGGCACGCTCATTGGCCTGCTGCTAAGCATCGGCCGACTCGTCGATGACTCGGTCATCGACATCCACGCCGTTGAGCGTCACTTGAGGATGGGCAAGTCACCTAAAGATGCCACGATCGACGGGATCGCTGAGGTTCGGGTGGCGGTTATCGCATCGACGCTGATGATCGTGCTCGCGCTAACGCCGTTAATCTTTGCCGGTGGGATCGTAGGGCTGATGTTTGTCGAGCTGGTTTGGCCGCTCATCTTTGGCTTGCTCGCCTCGATGCTGGTTTCATTCACGCTAACCGCCTTGCTTGCCGCAAAACTGTTGAGACCAGAACACGTTCGGGACAACGAACGTAAGCACCCAATTTTGCGGTGGGTGTATGCACTGTTCGATCCGTTTCAACGCATGTTGGATCGAATGGAGAAAGGCTACGGTAGGTTAATCGATTGGCTGTTGAAGCACCGATTTGCTAACTTCACCCGTGTCCTCGCAACGCTGATTCTCGGGTCGGGCTTCTACTACTTCCTCGGGTCAGAGATGATGCCGCTTGCCGACACTGGCCAGGCCTCCGCATTCCTTGAAATGCAACCCGGAACATCCTACTCCGGCACTGAAGTTGCCGTCAAGCAGCTTGAGAAGATCATCCAGAAGCACCCCGAAGTGCAAAAAGCGAGCATCGAGATCGGAGCGGAGTCGATGTTCGAAACGTGGTCGCCTTTCTATACAGGCTATCAGATGCCGGCGGCGAACGGCGCTTCGATGATGCTCACGTTGAGCGACAAAGATGCGAGGAAGAAAACGATCTTCTATGTCATCGACTCCATTCAAAAGGAAGCGCTTGAGACGATTCCTGGAATTCGCCGACTGCAAATCAAAGAAATGGGATCCGATGTGATGGCGACAGCGGCAGCACCGATTCACGTCAACATTTATGGACCAGACGTCAAAGAGCTAGACCGGCTGGGGAGAGACGTTTTGAACGTCGCAACAAAGATGCCCGAACTCTTTCAACCTGGGCGCACGTGGTCGGACGGCGTGCCTGATTATCAGATCCAGGTTGATTTACCCCGAGCACAGGAGGTTGGCCTTAGTCCGGACCAAATCGCGCAACAAGCGTACTACGCCCTGCGAGGTGGATTAGCCACGGAATTCTATCGTCTGCCAAATCTACGTCAAAACACTCTGCTTGTCCGTTACGACGAACAAGATCGCGGAAACGTTGAGAGCCTAGAATCGCTTTACCTAACTACCCCGACTGGAAAGCAAATCCCGCTAAAGTCGGTAGCGCAAATTGTCAAACGCTCGGCCCCAACCGCTATCGAGCATGATGGATTGCGGCGTGTGATCGGTGTTACTGGCTACTATCGGCTCGGCAGCCTGCCGAGCATGGATGTGGTCATGAATCTCGTAGCAAACGCTTACGGAGGCAACGCGAAGCTCGGCATCGCGCCCGTCAATTTCCCGCCTGGCTACGGTCTCGAAATGCGAGGGGATATGACTCAGATGATGGATAGCTTCCGCAGGCTGGTTGCTGGGCTGGCGATCTCGCTGGTGCTCATGTACCTCGTGCTCGTCGTGCAAGTCCGTGGTTTCCTTCAGCCTCTGCAGATGCTGGCTTCTCTCCCTCTGGAACTCGCAGGTGTGTTTGTCGCGCTCTTCCTGGCTCACCAAGCGTTTTCGACGGTTTCGATTCTGGGGATCATCGTGCTCACTGGAATGGACATCACCACCGCGGTGCTTATGATCGACCTGATCATGCGTTATCGAGACGAGAAAATGCCTCGCGACGAGGCGATCAGACGTGCATGTCCCGATAGATTGCGACCCATTCTGATGACCGCTGGCATCACGCTGATTGTCATGCTTCCCGTAGCTTTTGCGCCGAAGACTGGACTAGACGCTTATCAGCCCCTAGCGATGGCGGTGGTCGGTGGATTGATCTCTGGCACGATCCTGTCGCTTCTCGACATTCCGATTATGCACACCTACGTAGATGATGGCGTCCGGTGGTTGAACAAGACCTTCCTCAACCGCGAGTGGACGTGGCCCGCACGCGGAGAGGAGGATGGACACGACTAAGGCGTTCAGCGGTGTGGCTAACCCACCGATGCTCTTAATGCATCGGTGGGAGGATCATGGACGAAAGATAAGCTGCGAGAAGAGATAGAGGTCGTTAAACCAGACTGGAAAATTGTGTCCGCCGGAGTCAACGTGCCAAACATGCGGGACATTCTTTTCCTTTAGATATACGTGCAGCCTTTGACTAATCGAAATCAAGCCATCCTGGTCGCCACACGAAATCCAAAGCAGTTTAAGCTTCGACTTTGTCACTTCTGGCTCGGGAACAAGATCCTGCGGGCTTCGAGTGTTTGGAGCGGAGGAGAAGCCGCCGATCCATGCGAAAGTATCAAGGTTGCCAAGACCAAAATTCAGCGATTGACCACCTCCCATCGAGAGCCCCGCAAGCGCGCGTTTGGTCCGCGAGGGGTCTACTGAGTAGTGGGACTCAATGAAGGGAATCACATCTTTAAGAAGGTCTGCATCAAACTTCCCGAATGCACCCGCGCTCGCAAAGACGTCGCCCTCAGCACGATCATTCTTCTGCGCTCGACCGTTGGGAAAGACCACAATCATCGGGACAATCTTCTTATCCGCGATCAAGTTATCTAACACCACGTTAGGGGCACCGTTGTTGAACCACTCCCTCTCTGTGCCGCCTATTCCGTGCAAAAGGTAGAGCACAGGGAACTTGACGCTGGTGGAATAATTTGGTGGAGTGTAGACCAAGAGATGGCGCGTGTTTCCTACGCTTTTCGAATCATATTCGAGGGTCTCAACTTTCCCCTTCCCAATACCGGATCGCACCTTGTCGAATCCCTTGGGAGCAGCGGGATAGGCCGCTTTATCGTCTGGCCCGATCACCGGCGGTCCGAACTGTCTGGGTGCACCACCTTGCTTAGCTGGGGGAGCAGTCTGGCTCAAACCAAGGGCTGATGTCAAAAGTGCACTAAGAACAAAGAATGGGCTAAGGTTCATACTTCTTGCTCCCGCGAATTCAGCACCACGACGAGCGTCTCCTACAAACTATTCTCGCCGATATCTTGCACTCAAAAGCCATTCTGCGTGAAATATCTGGCGGCATGTAGAATATGTCATGGCCACCGGGACGGACCTTATCGAGCTTGCCAAGCAACACGTCGGCGAACAGTATGTATTTGGGGCCGATGTTCCTAAGAACGATCCTGATTGGGCAGGCCCGTGGGATTGCGCTGAGTTTGCATCTTGGGTGGTGTATCAGGTCGTCGAACGACTTTACGGTTGCGACAGCAACTCCGGCAATCCAGCGAAGGCGAACGCATATACAGGCTACTGGCAGCGTGATGCCAAAAATGGCACGGTTAAGACCGTTTCGATCACCGAAGCGAGTCAAATCCCTGGCGCGATTCTTTTGAGATATCCCGCGACCGGACTGACCGGACACATCGTATTCGTCGCTGGTCCCAACAAGACGGTGGAAGCTCATTCCACGAAAGATGGCGTGATCCAGTCTGTCATCGCTGGACGCCGATGGGATATTGGAGTGCTCCTCCCCGGAATCACCTACGACGATGCAGAGCCCAGTGAGCCTTCCGAGCCATCAGATCCATCACCGATCACTCAGCCGAATGTCTACCGCCTGAAATCTCCTCACATGAGGGGCTCTGTGGTCGAAGCGATCCAATCGAAGCTCGACGAACTGGGCTTCGATGTTGGAACAGTGGATGGCGACTTCGGACAAAAAACAGCCGATGCCGTCGCGCAATTCCAGATCTCTCAAGGGGTGGTTTCGGATGGTGAGGTCGGAGCTGAAACAGCGCGACTCCTCGGGATCTCACTCGACTAAATCTGTTCTTAGACGTATCTGTCCGTGCGCGTCCTGAAGCGGACTTGTCTGAAGTAACATCCGGACATGAGACATCGACGTTTCGTGGCCTTCGCCGCAGCCCTGGCCAGCATCACGGCGGTTTCGCATGCCGAAACCGCTGAAGCATGCTACACGCGAATCACAGGACAGCTAGATGCCCTGCTGAAAAAAGACCAACCCAAGCTGTTTGCCTGGCACCTTCGGTCGCTTCGTGCCCTGGCCCAGACCGAATACGCAAAGCTTCTGCTTAACCTTGACCAGCGGGGACACACCGCGGATGCAAGGCAGAAAGAGTTCATCGAAGCGATTACGACGATAAGTAAGGGACTCGACGGCGACTGTTCGAATCCCGACCAAGCGCTTAAGAACGGCCGCCGAAACCTCATCCTCGCTCGTCCCTCTGACATCGACGGAAGTCTCCAGTACATGATGGTGGACCTCCCGAAGAACTGGGATCCTGAGAAGCAGTATCCGCTTTGGGTCGGTCTGCATGGCACAGGGCCAGACTATCCACTCGCGTACCCGTCTTATGGCTTCGGCCCGCTGGGTGCAGAAAAGCAAACCGCGACAAGCAACATGATTAGACTCGCCCCGTGGGGGAGAGGTAATCGTGGGTGGAGGGCAGACGCAGAACGTGACATGTTTGAGGCCATCGCCCAGCTGCAAACTTTTTGCAAGCTCGATCCTGATCGTTGGTATCTGACAGGGCACTCGGCTGGCGCTGACGGGACTTGGGCGATTATTCAACACACACCCGATCTGTGGGCATCGGCTGGGCTCCAATCAGGCAGCATGCTCTCGGGTCGCCCAGAGTGGGGCCTGATTCCGAACATGACTTACCTGCCGGTCCATATCCTGATCGGCGAGAATGATAACCTTCCGTCCAGAATTCCAGACTCAAAAGAAGCCTATCGAATTCTGAAAGAGGCTGGCGATGAAACAGAGCTGGTCATCCTTCCGGGAATTGGTCACTATCCGCTCACCGAGGCTGGATTTGAAGAGCAAGCCGTCTGGATGACGAAGTTCGTGAGAAAGCGACCTTCCAAGTTCAGCTTCACAGTTGACCAAAGTGAGCATCCTGGAGTCTGGGGGATTCGAGTGCCGGCCGGGCGCGGTTCGCGCTTCATTAAGGAGCCTTGGCCAACTTTCTCTTGTGAGATCACCGGCCAAGAAGTTAAGATCACAGCCAAGAACCTGACCGATCTCACCGTCGATCTCGGCCCAAGTGGGCTGCGAATGTCAGGAGATGTCCAAGTGATTCTGAACGGGAAGAAAGTCCATGGGGGGCCAATTCCAGCTCGGCCCCTCAGCCTGAAAGTCAACTAGGCGAAGCCAGCGATACGATGTGGGATATAGGGAGCTTCGAGCCTCTGTATCTCCACATCGGTGAGCTTGAGTTCAGTCGCGGCGACGGCATCTTCAAGATGTTGCATTTTTGACGCGCCAACAATCGGTGCGGTAATGACGGATTTGCTCAGCATCCAGGCCAGACCAATCTGTGCCCGTGATACTCCACGTTCAGAGGCAATATCAGCGACTCGGTCAACCACCAGTCGATCGGAATCGGCTGAGGAGCCATAGAGTGTGTTACCAAACCCATCACCCTTTGTTCGCTCGGTGACCTCATCCCAATCACGAGTCAGTCGTCCTCGGGCAAGGGGGCTCCAAGGAATCACACCGATACCCTGGTCAGCGCAGAGCCCAAGCATCTCTCGCTCTTCTTCTCGGTAGAGCAAATTGTAGTGGTTTTGCATCGAGACGAACTTGGTCCAGCCGTGCTTTTCGGCAATGTAAAGCGCCTTCGAGAACTGCCATGCATGCATCGAAGAAGCGCCGATGTATCGCGCCTTACCTGCCTTGACAACATCATGGAGCGCCTCAAGGGTTTCTTCGATCGGTGTGGACGTGTCCCAGCGGTGGGTTTGATAGAGGTCTACGTAGTCCATTCCCAGCCGCCGAAGGCTGTTGTCAATCTCAGCCATGATCGCCTTTCGAGAAAGACCCGCTCCGTTCACGTCATCTCGCATACGACCATGGACCTTAGTCGCGATCACCACTTCGTCTCGTCGAGCCAGATCTTTCATCGCTCGACCCAGGAACTCCTCGCTGGTGCCATCGGAATACACGTTGGCGGTATCGAAGAAATTGATTCCCGACTCGAGAGCTTTCTTGTAGAACGGCCGACTCGCTTCTTCGTTAAGTGACCAAGGATGCGATCCCCTCAGGGGCTCTCCGTACGTCATGCACCCAAGGCAAATGCGAGAGACTTTCAATCCCGTTTTTCCAAGATTCGTGTATTCCATCGAGCCCTGAGCTTACTGCGAACAAGCCACAATCAAGTTGATGACGCTTCCAACCCCCGCCGTCTATTTCCCCTTCTTAAAAGGGAGCTACGACGTCAACCCGAATCTGAAGCTCCTCGGCACGGACTTTGGGAATGGGCGAGCGGATGGGCTAGTGTTTCAGATTGACGATGAACACGCTCGGTTCATTGCAAGCAAGAGGCGAGCTGTCTCCGTTGCACCTCAACAGTGCCTCCTTGAACAAGATCTTAGCGATGAAGTGGCGCGAGCGACTTGTGAGTGGTTTATCAAGCAACTACAAATCGAACACCCAGCATTCTTTGCGGTTGACGACCAAACCGTAACCGGCTCCCTAACGGGCAATGTCCTAGATCTCAACCAAGACCCAAAGTCGCTCCTCGCAGCCCTCATGATGGAAGTCCAAGAGGATGTTGCGATCGTGTGCGTCGATGGAGAACATGACTGGGCTGCCTACTTACACGTCAGCAGCCCGAGCCACTGGGCACCAGAAACAAAGATTGGGGCATCGTTCATCCGCGTCCATGACCCAGTCCCAGGATTCGAGAAGATTCGCCCAGCCTCAAGCGGGCTCGTACAGGCAATGGTGAACAAAGGGCCGTTCGTGAGGTTTGTTTGGACCCTGACTGACGATGTCGAGTTAAATCACCACCCTCGAACAAGTGGTTCACCGAAGTTCGAGAGAGGAGAATATTGGCTCCGAACCGAGCGCCAGGTGATGGTTGGGCTCCCATCAGTAAATGCCGCCCTCTTTTTCATCCGCGTCGGCTTCGTCGCAGCTTCGACGATTGATTCACATGAAGATGTGATTCTGGCCCTTAGGTCCACGCTAGCAGGAATGTCCAACG
>JBBRHU010000037.1:0-15228 GCA_038222255.1 Fimbriimonadales bacterium
CGAGTCCAATGGACCTCCCCGACTTCGATCCCGCAGATTTCATCCCAGTCCCGATACCAGCAGCCGCTCCTCCGCAAGATCGTGGTGAGGGTGGCGGAATGACACAAGCCTGAGCGGGCTTTGGTGGGGGGTGCGATAATCTTCCACTGGTAATGGATTCTAATTTCGAGCCGCCCGTCGCTCTCATAGAACAGCTTCCGAAGGGTCCAGTCGGTCCTTCGGCGCTGAGTCGGCTCGTGCACTCCTATTCTCAATCTGAGATTCAGTGGGCCATCTTGCAACGTGACCTGCGCACAAAGGCACGCCAGAAGTTCACCGATCCGAGCGAAATGCTCTTTATGAGTGAGGCCCTCGAACAAGCAACTCACGAAAAGGTCGCGAATTATCACGCTCAGCGGTTTCCGGTCGGAGCAACTGTTTACGACATGACGACCGGGATCGGCGCAGACTTGAGAGCCTTGGCGAGCCGGGGGCCGGCAGTCGGTTATGAACTGGAGGAAGAGCGGGCCCAGCTCGCCCGCTGGAACACTCGCGGTCTTGAAAGTGAGGTCGTGTGTGGTGACTCTCTGGATGCTCTACCCGAGTTCGCACAATATGCGTATGCGGATCCGGCGAGGAGAGTAGCCGGGCGCCGTACCCTCGATGCCTCTGCCTTTCAACCCGACCCAACTCTCCTTGCTGAACGCTTTCGCGATCTTAAGCTCGGGTTGATTAAGCTCACGCCCATGCTCAGCGACGACATCCTTACAGGACTCGGGCAAGGGGTCACGTTTGTTTCGTTTGGTGGAGAGTGTCGGGAGGCACTTGTTGAATGCGGAGGCGAAGCTTTCCGGGGAGTCCGGGCCGTCCATCTAGAATCTGGGACTTCCTTGACCACCGAAGACGTCCGCTTGCAAAGCACCACTTCTCCTGATGCTTGGATCTTCGACTGTGATCCAGCGCTCGTTCGATCCCATGGGCTGAGCCAATTTGGACTCCCAAATCTTGGCGACCATCCAGGCTATCTCACCGGTCCCGATGCGATCGATTCAGTTTGGCTCCGGAAGTATCTTGTGCTCCAAACTGGAACGTGGCACGCCAAAGAAGTTCGGCAAGCGATCCGAGAGCGAGGTATCGAAAAGGCGATTTTGAAGCAACGTGGGTCACAACTTGAACTTGAAGACGTGAGAAAGTCGCTCAAGCTAGGACACGGCGGAACCCACGCCATCATCTTCTATCACAACGCAAAGAGCGTGGCATGGACGCTCGTTCAAATACATTAACAACCACAAACTGTTGCCAGTTTTTCGAAATCCCCTAAAGATTGCTAGGGTGAGACCGACGATCTGAATGGGACAAGCTTTACCTTTGACCCAAAACCTAGAGAAGGTTGTTAAGATGCCGGTAGATTCGATTGAATGTCAAATTGCTAAGGGACAGATAGGCCGATATTTGGCCGGAGAGTCTTTCTCCCCGACGGGTCTCCAGCAACTCGAAGAGCACGTCGCTCACTGTACAAGCTGCAAGTCCCTCCTCGCCGAGAGACGACAAGCGCTAATGAAGATGCTCGGGCAGGATGGAGTTGAGACTCCTTCGATTCCGAACACGATTGCGATTTCGCCAGAAGCGTACGAAAAGCGCGTGGCAACCCATATTCCCGCAGCTTCGACGGATGGACTTACATCTCGAGCGATTAATGATTCACTCCGCGATCGAATGATCGAGCAGTTGAAGATGGCTCAGGGTGCTCTACATCCCGCCAGCCAAGCTCCAGCAGCCGAGGCGAAGCCGATCTCGATCGCGGAGAAAATCAGAGGACTGTTCGTTACCTCAAGCCCAGCAGCAGAGACGTCCAAGACGGCAATGCCCTCGCCAACTTCGTTTGCCAAGCCAGTGATGTACACGATTGCCTTGGTCGGTGTGATGATTGGAATGTCGCTCATCACCAAGAACGGCGGCCTGATGGGCACCCGTGGTGCCGCGATCACAAAGGGAGGACCCGCAGCAGCGACCACCGCCGCACCTGCGATCACTGTTTCACCGAGCTTGCCTGCGATCCGAACTGCTTCTAAGGCTGCAACCGGAGCCGCGATTTCTGCGGTGAGCAACGTTTCGATTCAGCGGCCCGCCACAGTCGCAGCCAACGTCACGAAATCGGCAATCGCCGCCCGACCCACAGATGACGAAGCCCCGGCTCCCCGACGCATTGCTTCACGAAAGCGAACTGCGCCGAAGCCAAAGGCTACTACCCCTGCAGGTTCGATCCGAATTTACGGTGAAGACGGCAAGCCCGTGAATCCGAACGACTAAAGGAGAACTGAGCTATGAACATGAAGACTCTCGCCCTAGCTTCCCTCGGACTCGCCCTTCCCCTGGGCGCGTTCGGGCAAGCATCCTCGCCTTCACCAAAGGTGAGTATCACCTCTACCGGTGCTGACGTTCGCTACGTGCTTCGAACGATTTTCGCTCAAGCCGGCAAGGCTTACGTATTGCAGTTGGACCGACGCGACACCATCGAGCTGAAGCTTGAAGCAAAGCCGCTCGACGAAGCACTACAGATCATCTGCGCGACCTCTGGACTGAGCTTTGATGTGAAGGACGGGATCTACTATGTTCACCGAGCCGGAGCACCAATTAAGCCGACTGAAGTCAAAAAGCCGGAGATCGTGAAGACGCCAACGGTTTCTGCTCCAGTAGGGTCCAAGAAGCCAACTCCGACGGTGAAGGCTCCTACGAGCATCGTTAAGGAGGCCAAGGGCAACCCGGCGAAAGTGCTCACGAAGCACGAGCCGGCAAACTTTGGGAAGGAAACCCGCATTCACTTCCTGAATGTGCGGACTAATCTGAAGCCGATTACTCTGGCATCTATCGAGCCGACGCCCAAGCCAACTCCGATCGAGTTCAAACCGCTTGAGACCCCATCGGTACTGCCGGTGAGCGTTCTCCAAAAGAAGGTCTCTTCTCGATCAAGCAAGGCCGAGATTCGAAAGGTCTTCGCCGCGTTTGCAAAGCAGACCGGCGTCAACATCGAAATCGCACCTTCAGTGCCCGAGTATCGCCTCGACACCTACCTCACCAAGACTTCTCTGAAGTACGCCATGGACCGCATCACGGAAGCTGCGGGGCTGGAGTACAAGTTCACCAACCGTAACTCGATTCTGGTTAACAAGCCGAAGCGAGCGACTGTAGCCATCAAGTCAGACTAACCGCCATTAGTTGACAAAAAGATTCCCGCACTCTCCGTGTTGTGGATGTTCCTTGCAGAACTGTACGCCCGAGGCCGCCGAACCGGCCCGGGTGGTATGGTTTTTGGGTGACTGATTTTCGAGTTGCGACCTACAACATTCGCATGGGAACCGCCGATGACGGCCGATTCTCCTGGCCCCACCGAAAAGAACGAACGCTCCAGGTCATTCGTGATCTCGACGCCGACATCATTGGGCTCCAAGAAGTGCTCGATTTCCAGCTCGACTTTCTCGCCGAGGGGTTGCCTGACTACCGCTGGGTAGGAGTCGGACGAGAAGATGGTGAACGAGCAGGCGAGTTCGCTCCAGTTTTTTACCGCCCCGATCGTGTCGCGCTACGAGATTGGAAAACCGTCTGGATGAGCGAAACGCCCGACGTCGTGAATTCTATGTCTTGGAACACCGCGTGCACTCGTATCGCAACCGTGGTCGACTTTGAAGGTCTCCGAATCTTAAACACGCATTGGGACCACATCTCGGCCAAGGCCAGGTTGAACAGCTCGCGACTCTGTCTTTCTCTCGCTCCTGATATCTTGATGGGTGATCTTAACGCCGCTCCAAGCGATCCTGAGATCATGCTGCTCTCGGGCGCCCCGAACATGAGAGCGATCATTGACGATCGCAAGGCGACTTACCACGGCTTCGGGCAGATTGGAGTGGGATCAACTATCGACTACATCTTCGTGAACTCATCGAAACTTGAACTCAAAGGTTGTGATGTGGTGGATGAACCCACCGCGAGCGATCACCATCCTGTCGTGGCGACCCTCCAGTTCAAATAAAAAAGGGGCGACCTCGCTTGTAATGGTCGCCCCTTTTTGGATGGATCAGATTATGGTCGAACGACCATGACTGGATAAGGCTCACTGACAACCTGGTGAAGGCTGGTCGAACCTACGAAGAGTCGAGAAAGGAATCCGTGCCCTTGTGCGCCGAGGACGAGCAGGTCAGCGTGTGTGTCCTGCATCGTGAGCCTGATCACGTCGTTTACGGGGCCTTGTGCCACTCGCGGGGTCGCGTGGTAGCCAGCGGCTTCAAGCTTGGCGCAGACTTCCTTCGTCTTCTCCTTCATTCGAGACTCGATGAGTTCCGTTACGGACGTGCCGAGTTCTGGCAGACCCTTCGACATCACTTCAATCTGGTTTTCGTCGACTTCGAATGCTGTGAGGACGATGACCTCGGAGATGCCTTCGAACTTGAAGTCAATGAACCGATCAAGCGCTTTATTCGCGTATTCGGAATGGTCGGTTGCGAACACGACTCTCGGGTTCTGCGGAAGTCGTCGCTCGCCCTTTGTGACGAGAATCGACATGGGACAGGCGATGGCGAGAGCTCGGCTGATGCTTCCGAGGAAGCTTGCAGACCAGACGCCTTTGTGAGTGGAGTTCACGGCAATCAGGTCAGCATGCTCTTTCTCACCCTCAGTGATCAGCGAATGAGCAGGGGAGCCTAGAACCAATCGGGTCTTTGCATGGAAGTCGTGGGCACAAGAATCGGAACGAGCTTCGTCGAGTGCGATAAGGCCAACGTTCTGCATTGACTTGGTGTATTCGGCCTGGAGGTAGGCATCACCACTATAGGCGCCAGACCAGGCTGTACTCACATCGGCGGCATGGACTAAAAGCATCTCTCTACGTGCAGGATGCAATCTTGCTAACAGACAAATGGCTGGTTTATGAGCGCCGAGTGCGTCGACTCCGAGGATAACTTTCATGACTCTTCTCCGAACTTTCTAGGAACACTCGTTTTGCGTTCCGTTGTACAAAGGATGGGCCCTGGACCGTTTTCAAACAAGTCAAGATTGTCCTGTAAGTGATTTCTCTGTCATAAAATCCCACCACGGAGAGCCTCAATTCGTTCACTATATAGCTGGTGTCTGAAAGATTTCACGAGCACGACGGAGCGGAGCGGCCCAAGCTCTCCGAACGGGAACTTCAAATTCTGATCTTAGCCGCCGAAGGGCTGACAGATGCGGGCATCTCGCACCGTTTGGGGATTAGCCTGGCGACGATAAGTACTTATTGGGGTCGCATCCGAATCAAATTCGGCCCAATGAACCGGACCGAGCTTGTCGCAGTGTATCTGCGAGAGCTGGCGGCAAAGTCCATCGACTCATTGAAGTCCGAAAACGAGAGGCTTGTCACCGAGGTCCAAGAGCATGCACGCACGCTAAAGATGCTTGAGTCTAGCCTCAAGCTTTTCCAAGGTCTCATCGAAAATGCGCCTGACGCAATCATGCTCGTCGATGAAGCCGGTCAAATCCATCTCGCAAACACCCAAGCCGAGAAGCTATTCGGCTTTGGAGATGGCGAACTGGTCGGCCTTCGCGTTGCCCAGCTGGTTCCTGAACGGTATCGAGACGCCCACGAAGGACACCGGCACCACTACGTTCTAAACCCAATACAGAAGAAAATGGGTGAGCATCTTGCCACGCCAGCAAGGAGAAAGGACGGCTCAGAGTTTTTGATCGCAACCGCGCTGAGTTCGATTCCGACTGCGAGTGGCTTGCTCATTACTGCGATGATCCGAGCAGTGAGCGACGCGAACGCCGAAGTCACCGAAAATTAGCAGCTGGGTATCCTGTGATGCTATGGACCGACGTCTTGGCTTGATTCCAGCGACCCTACTCCTTGCCGTCGCGTGGGGAGTCTCAACGGGGACCGCAGCGCAGAAAAGCGTCAAGCCGACGTACTCCTCGGACGTGGCCCCGATCGTGGACAAGAACTGCGTCCAGTGCCACCGAACCGGCGGCATCGCACCGTTTAGTCTTGAATCTTACGAACAGGTCAAGAAGTTTGGACCGATGATCAAGCAGGTCGTAAAGTCCGGAACGATGCCGCCTTGGTTCGCAAAGGATGACCCTGCAAAGCCAAGCCCCTGGGCAAACGACAGATCAATGTCGTCGACTGACAAGGCAAAAGTCGCTCAATGGGTCGATGGCGGAATGGCGGCGGGAACGAAGCGGTTGGCTTCTGCGGCGCACAAGCTAGACCCGACCTGGCAGATTGGTAAACCCGACGCGATCTACACGATGGCGACGCCCTTCGAACTTCCCGCCGATGGGGTTGTCCAATATCAATACTTCAACGTGCCGATGGACTCTTCCGAAGAGCGCTACGTTGAGGCGGTTGAAGTGCGGCCAGGAAATCGAAGTGTCGTCCACCACGTGCTTGTCTTCGTCGAGCCCAATTCTTCAGTCAAGCGCCCTCGCGGGCTCACCAGCCTGATCGACTACTTTGCCATTTACGTGCCAGGTCAGGGCGCGGTGGTCTATCCAAAAGGATATGGTCGCATTCTGCCGAAGGATCACCACCTGAGGTTTCAGATCCATTACACAACGAACGGCAAGCCGTCAAAGGACCAGACATCAGTCGCCTTTCGGTTCTCGAAGGAGAAGCCAAAGAACGTGGTGAAGACGGCCAGCTTGGTGAACTTCATGTTCTCGATTCCACCAGGAGCGCCGAATCATCCTGTACAGGCCAAGATCACCCTTCCAGTCGACATGACCGTCGTGTCATTCCTCCCGCACATGCACGTCCGGGGGAAGGCGGCCCGTTACGAGATGACGCTCCCCTCCGGTGAGCATAAGATGTTGCTTGATGTGCCTCGTTACGATTTCAACTGGCAAATTCAATACGACCTAAAGGAGCCGCTCGTCATTCCCAAAGGCACCAAGGTCCAATACACGTGTTGGTTCGACAATAGCCCCGAAAACCCTTCGAATCCGAACCCCAAAAAGGCCGTGGGCTGGGGCGACCAGACGTTCGAAGAGATGGTCGTAGGTTACGTCGTGTACGTCACTCCAAATTCGTAGTGCTATCCTCAGATCGCGGAGTCTCTCTCACTGGTGGTGTGGCTCGGCGGTTTGAGGTTTGCCTACCATGTCACTGCTAGTCTCGCTCGTCGCACTCTCCCTCCATCAAAAGAAACCGGTCAAGGTCTTCATCCTTGCTGGACAATCGAATATGGAGGGTCAGGCAGTTGTTGACCTGTCGGGCAAGGATTACAACGGCGGCAAGGGCACGCTCGCAGCGTTAATGCAAGACCCGATCAAGGGTTCGATGTTCAAGCACCTCCGCCAAGCCAATGGCAAGTGGACTGAACGCGACGACGTTTTTGTTCGATACCAGCGCGAGGGGCAGCCGCTTCTTGCCGGGAAGCTTGGGCTCGGATACTCCGTCTACGGCGATGTTCACCACTTCGGTCCAGAGCTCCAGTTCGGGCATGTGATCGGCGACCATTTCGACAATCAGGTGTTGTTGATCAAGACTGCGTGGGGCGGAAAGGATCTCTATCGCGACTTTAGACCACCTTCGTCGGGCGGAGTCGTCGGCAAGTATTACAAACTTATGATCTCGCAGGTTCGAGAGAGCCTCGGGAAGATGGAATCTGATTTCCCTTCGACAAAGGGAGCCGGATACGAGCTTGCGGGTCTCGTTTGGTATCAGGGATGGAACGACGGCGTTAACCCGAAGACCGCGATTCCGGAATACGAATACAACCTGGTCAACCTGATTAAAGACGTCCGAGCGGAGTTTAGGTCTCCGAAGCTGCCCGTCGTGATCGGAGAACTCACCGGGCCTTGGGTGAAAGGGGACGCAAACTGGGAGGCGCTCCGCACTGCTCAATCCGATGCCGCAAGAAGGACCGAATTCGAGGGCAATGTCTTGTTTGTTCCGACCCGAAACTTCGTTCGCAAGCCAGAGGATTCGCCGAATCCAAGTCATGGACATCATGAATTCGGGAATGCAGAAACCTACTTCCTCGTCGGCGATGCGCTTGGGAAAGGCATGGTGAGTCTTCTCAACACGAAGCTGACGATCAAGGACTACGGGCTTAAGCCGTACACCCGCGTGTCAAAACAGCTCCCGCACGTGGAGGATCAGGCTTGGAAGTTGGTATGTCAGCTTCCCTACAATGCTCACTTTCAACCTTGGATAGAAATTGAAGCCGAGGCTGGAAAAGAAATCCTGTTCAACTCGAGCAACCCTCTAGTCCAATATCTAACGCCGACTGAGAAGTGTGTCACCACTTCCGGAACCGATCGGTACGAGGCGAAGAATTGGGTGAGCGGCGAGGGCGCGATTTACACCATTCCCGCCGGCGTAAAGGTCAAATCGGTGCAGTATCGAGAGACCGGCTTTGACACCGCGTTCGCGGGTTCGTTCAAATCGAACGATGAGGATTTCAACACGCTCTGGCAGAAGGCAGCAAGAACAGCCTACATCTGCATGCGTGACCACTTCTACGACTGCCCCGATCGTGAGCGCGTTGGCTTCTGGGGCGATGGAACCCCTGAACTGAATCAGTGCTTCTACGTTTTCGACTCTAGGGCGCACACTCTGGCGAAAGAGCTTGTCCAGCGAAAGCTCGAGCCGAAGTTCTACCCAGGGCAGCACCTCGAGTTCCTTGGCGAATACGGGCTATGGTTCTACTACCTGCAGACCGGCGATCTTGATTCAATGCGAAAGGTCTATGAGCCGACCAAAACATTCTTGTTTGACACGTACAAGTTTGGCAACGCCCGCACCTGGTTCGATTGGGGAAAAGAGGTCAAGGACACCGCCGTCATCGAGACCTGCTTCTATTACAACTGCCTTGAGACACTCAAGAAGATCGCAGTGATCACGGGCCATCACCAGGATCTCCCCGAGATCGAAAAGAAGATGAGGGACATCCGCTCAACATTTGATACCAAGTTTTGGCGAGGCGGGTTCTACATGTCATCGCAGGTGAAAACTCCCGACGATCGTGCCAATGCAATGGCGATCAACGTCGGGCTCGCAGCCCGCGCGAAATGGCGGCCAATCTTTGATAACGTCCTATCAAAGCAGCGCTATGCAAGCTGCTTCTTTGACCGCTGGGTATTCGAGGCGCTTAGCAAAATGGGTAGGCAAGACGCCGCGCTTCTCCGCATGGCAGACCGCTATCGCACGATGATCCCGGCGAGCTTCACCACTCTCTGGGAGCACTACGATCGTTGGTGGGCATCGCGTATCGATGCGTTTGACGACGCGTCATCGCTTAACCACGGATGGAACCCGCCCGCAATCTTCCTCTCGCAAACAATCGCCGGAGTGTCGCCAGAAGAACCCGGTTGGAGCACGTTTCACGTTCTTCCACGAGAGGCGTTCTTAAAGTCGATTTCAGTTGTCGTACCGACGGTGAAGGGAAACGTCTCCGTAGACCTAAAGAAGACAGCGAAAACTTACACGCTCTCAGTTGACGTTCCCGCGTCGACGGTCGCTATCGTCGGAATTCCCAAGTTCCCGTTCAAGAAGCTCGAACGAATCCGATCTGGAGCGTCCGTGGTCTGGGCGGGCACCGCCAGACGAAGAACGCAAAGGATTTCGTGGATCGGCGAGGACGCGGAGTATTACAAATTCAAAGTGCTCCCAGGCAAGAGCACGCTTGTAGCAGAGGGAGCCTTGGTTACCGATTCTCCGAAGGCACCAGGGGTGGCTAAGCCAGTACACAAAGCGCTCGATAAAACGCGCTGGTCAGCTTCTTCGTCTGTCGCCGACTCCACATTCCCCTTCAGCGGGGCGAAGCTGCCCGTCGACATTTCCGCAGCGAATGCCATCGATGGAGATCACTGGAACGGGTGGCGAGACATGACCAAGACACAATATCCAGGTCAGTGGTTTCAGGTCGATATGAAGCGACAGGAAACTTTCGATCGCCTCGTTCTCGACAACACCTGGGCGCAATGGGATTCACCCACAGGGTATGAGGTGCGGGTGTCAGATGATGGTTCTAGTTGGAGTTCGCCGATTGCCTCGGGGAAAGGAACCCTAGGTATCACCACGATCAACTTCCCTGCCCACACTGCGCGCTACATTCGGATCACTCAAACGGGCGCGGACGAGAAGTACCACTGGTCCATCTATGAGATTGATATCTACGGAGCCCAAACAAGACCGGAGGCAAAAGTCAACCAGGCTGGGGTGAAGGTGCTTGACTATCTTAAGAGCATCAGTGGAAAGAAAACGGTGGCCGGGATTCACAACCGCGAACCGAACGAACATCCCGCGATCCAGACGAATCAAATTTTCGCCACCACTGGCGCTTATCCAGGGCTCTGGAGCGGCGACTTCCTCTTTTCAAAGGCGGACGTTGAGAACCGTTGGGCAATGATTTACGAATGCGAGCGGCAGTGGAATCAAGGGTCGATCGTCCAACTTCTTTTTCACGTTGCGCCGCCGAACCAGCCCGAAGTCTGCAAGTGGGAAGGAGGAATCAAGAGCCATCTTTCAGATGCCGATTGGCAAGAACTGATCACAGATGGCACACGGCTCAATCGTGCATGGAAATCAAGGCTCGATGGCTACGCCCAATACCTTCAATATCTCCAGTCTAAAGGGGTCCAGGTGATGGTCCGGCCCCATCACGAGATGAACCAATCCGTCTTCTGGTGGGGTGGCAGGAAAGGCCCAAACGGTACTTCGCGATTGTTCCAGATTACGCATGATTATCTCCAGAATAGCAAGGGCCTCAAGAACCTCACTTGGGTGTGGGACATGCAAGACCTCAGCCGCGACTTCGCCGAATACAACCCCGGCGACTCCTACTGGGACATCCTCGCGTTCGACATCTATGGGAAAGGCTACGGGCAGGACTGGTACGACTACGTCTGTGCGGTCGCTGGGAGCAAGCCGATCGCGATCGGCGAGTGCGAGGCGCTCCCAACACCAGAATTGCTCAAGAAGCAGCCCCGCTGGTGCTTTTTCATGAGCTGGGCGGAGCTAACCTTTCAACACAATGCGACGCAAAAGATTGTCGATCTCTACCGCTCGCCCAGAGTCGTAACCCGGGGGTCGTTGCCGAAGTTCAAGTAGCTTGGACAGCTACTTCAGGTGCTTTTTGTAAAAGGCAAGCGTCTTCGCGAGCGCGTCGTTGGCGTTTTTGGCATCGTACTGAGGGTTCGAGGGGTTGGCGAATGCGTGATCGGCATCGTAGTGGAGAACTTCCACGCTCTTCTTTAGCTTGCCCATCGCAACTTTGAAGTCTTGGGCCACCTTGGCCGTGATCCATCGATCCTTCGTGGGGTGCACGAACAAGACTGGAGCCTTGACGGCTGCGAGCGCGGTTGGGGCCATATCGGGCATCCCGTAATACATCACGCAGGCGTTGATATTCTTGCCGCCTTGGACTGCGGTTTTGAACGACCACCCACCACCAAAGCAATATCCTATCGTCCCGATCGTTTGTGGCCTGAATCCAAGCGCGCCCGACTTCAATCCCGCCACCGCAGCGCGAACAATTGCGTCTCCCCGGTCATTCTTCACGGCAGACATAAACTTCCCGGCATCCTCTCGAGTACTAGCAACCTGCCCGTCGTACATATCAAGCGCGAGCACCGCATAGCCAGTTTGGTCGTGCAACATCTCGGCCGTCTTCTTGATGTGATCGTTGAGTCCCCAGAACTCGTGGACCATGATGATCGCGGAGTGCGCGCCTTCCTTCGGTCCAACATAGAACCCGGTCATTGGCTTACCGCCGGCGATCGGGAGCGAAACGTTCTTGCCCTCTTTGGGTTGATAGTTGATCCTGAGAGGCGTGAGGTGCATCGCCATGAAGGCAGGATCCGACAGGAACTCGGCCATCGTGCCGCAGCAGCTTTGACCAACCTGAAGTGTTATGAATGCCGCGAGAGTTGTGATCATGGAATGCCTTTGGGTCCTTACCTCGTGAGGTTCAGACACTGGTAGGTAGTATGAACCGAATCCTATGATCATTGTGATGCAACTCGGAGCGACGCCCGAGCAGATTGAAGCCGTCGCGGAAACCATTCGCGAGATCGGAGTTGATCCGCTTGTTCTTCCTGGTGAAGGGCGTGTCGCCGTTGGTGTTCCTGCTGAACTTTCGAACGACAAGCGCATAACGCTTGAGGCTCAGATCGGGGTAATGGAGGGGGTCAGCAAGGTTACGCAGACCAGCCATCCTTACAAGCTCGCCTCCCGAGAGTTCCATCGCGAAGACACCGTGATCGACGTCAAGGGCGTCCGGATTGGCGCGGGCAGCTTCGTGATCATGGGTGGCCCATGTAGCGTTGAATCGTACGAACAGTTCGCTGAGGCCGCCGCAATCGTCAAGCGTTCGGGCGCTACCGTGTTGCGTGGAGGTGCGTTCAAGCCTCGCACTTCGCCCTATTCTTTCCAAGGACTCGCAGAAGAAGGACTCCGCATTATGAAGGAGATCGGCGAGGACAACGGCCTTGTCACAATTTCGGAAGTAATGAGTCCGGACAAGGTCGAGCTTGTCGCGGAGTACATCGACATCCTCCAAATCGGCGCCCGCTCGATGCAGAACTTCCCGCTGCTGATCGAAGCTGGTAAGAGCGGAAAGCCGGTGTTCCTGAAGCGCGGCCCTTCGGCTTCGATAGACGACTTTTTGCTTGCTGCCGAATATGTGCTGAGCCAAGGCAACCCGAACGTGATTCTCTGCGAGCGCGGCATTACAGCGTTCGATAAGGCCTACACGAGAAACACACTCGACCTAGCTGCCGTACCTGTTCTTAAGGAATACACCCACCTTCCGGTCATCATCGACCCATCGCACGGCACGGGTGTCGCGCGATATGTGAACCCGATGGCAAAGGCGGCACTTGTTGTCGGCGCAGATGGAATCATGGTTGAAATGCATCCCAATCCAAAGAAGGCATTGAGTGATGGTTCACAGGCGCTGACGCCTCAACAGTTTGAGCAGATGGTGAGCGAGCTTGACGCCCTCGTTCCAGTTCTGCGACCTTCACTGTAAGAGTCTCAGATCTATGGCAACGCAGAAAACTCATCTCGACGAAAAGGATGTCCAAATCCTCGGACTGTTGCAAGAAGACGGTCGGATGACACATGCGGAAATCGGAAAAAGGATCGACCTTTCTCCTCCCTCTGTTTTCCAGCGCGTAAAAGCGCTGGAAAAGGCCGGAGTGATCAAGTCGTACGCTGCACTGCTTGATCAAGATCGTCTGGGATTACGACTGATCGCCTGGGTCGGAATCTCTCTTTCGTTGCACCAAGAGCAGCCGATTGAAAGGTTTCGAAAATCGATCCTGGAGATCTCAGAAATCTTAGAGTGCTATCACATCAGCGGCGACTCCGATTTCATGCTTAAGGTTGTCGTTAAGGACATCCGGGACTACGAGCGGTTTATGCGTGAGAAGCTTCTCAAGGTAAAGGGCATCGGTCAGATTCGAACGAACTTCGTGCTCGGCACCACAAAGTCGACAACAAAGATTCCACTCGCCTAGCCAAAACGAGTTCGCGAACTCACCATCGGGTAAACATCGATCATGTTTCTCGTCGCCTTGGTCACACCTGCGCTTCAAGTCCAGCTCAGCATGTCGGTGTGCCGACCAGATTCCGACGGTATCGGGCCGATCTCCAGTGTCTGGGTTACCATCGGCACAACAAAGACTCGACTTGCGGACTTGCGGTCCAATGTGGGGAGTGCAGCGAATCCAAAAGAATTCGGCACACTCAAGTATCCCAAAGGAGCTTTGACCGGCATTCGCGGCTGGTGGGCGGGAGCGGGCCAAGACTTTTCGGTGGTGAAAGGCTCAACTGGCTACAAAGTGATGACTCGGTGGGTCCAAGAAGAATCACCTTCATTAGGGCCTTGGACGACCTATCTTGAACTCGACAAGTCGGGCAAAGCGAATCCAAAGTACACACTGGCGGGGATCGCTGGAAAATACAAAGGCAAGCCCGGTAAGGGGTTCGTGATTTCGAGCAAAGCCGCTTTTGAGTCGGAAATTGGCAAGGGCGAAGTCCTCATCGCTGATCTCACAAAAGGCGCATTTTTCGTGACCAAGGACAAGACTTCTACCGAACTGTGTCGGCTTCAATTCTCGGGGAAGGGCAAGTCTCTCTCCGTTAAGATGACCTGGGGCGACTACAAGTCCGCAGTCTTCACACTCGCAAAATGACAACTGCACTCTCTCTCCTGTGGCTAGCCTCACTCGGCCCTATTCAATCGAAGATGGATTCACCCTCGAACACGCTCTGGTACCGACAGCCAGCCAAGAACTGGAATGAAGCGCTGCCCGTCGGCAATGGCAGAATTGGTGGGATGGTCTTTGGTGGGGTCGATCATGAAACGATTCAACTTAACGATGACACCCTCTGGGAAGGTCACCCAAGCGACAGGATCAACCCCAAAGCAAAGGCAGGGCTTGATGAAGTTCGAAAGTTGATCTTTGCCGGGAAGAACAAGGAAGCATCCGACCTCGCGGGCAAGACGATGATGGGGATTCCTGATCGCGTTGAGTCGTATCAGACTCTCGGCGACCTTCACCTCAAATGGACGGGCACAGTCACGCCCACAAACTACAAACGATCGCTGAACCTTGACGAGGCAGTGGTTCGAACGGATTACAAAATCGGCGATATCTCGATCAAGCGTGAAGTCTTTGCATCTGCCGCCGACGATGTTATCGTTGTTCGCCTCCGCAGCTCGAAGCCGAAGGCGATCAGCCTTTCCGTCAGCCTAGACCGGCCCGCGAACTGGAAGACAGAAATCCAAGGCAGTCAAATCCACATGAGCGGGCAGGCAGGTTCGACTGGAGTGCTGTACGATGCCGTCGCGCAAGTGAGTCAGATGGACGGTGTGCAGAACCAATCCGGCAGCGAAATTTCGGTATCCTCCGCGACCGAAGTTCTCATCATCCTCACCTCGAAGACGAACTACAACGCAAAGAATTTCACCCAGCCGCTCACCATCGACCGCACTGAGTTTTGTCAAAAGAAGATCGCGGCGGCGGCATCGAACGGCTACGAAAAGCTGAGGAGCCGTCATGTCGAGAACCATCAAAAGCTGTTTCGGCGCGTCAACATCGACCTCGGCGGAAGCAAGAGCGACTTCCCGACTGATGAGCGACTTGACGCCGTAAAGAAGGGCACGGTTGATACTGGTCTGGAGGCACTTTACTTCCAGTTTGGGCGCTATTTGTTGATGTCTTCCTCTCGGCCTGGAGATATGGCCGCTAACCTGCAAGGGCTCTGGT
>JBBRHU010000038.1:0-15200 GCA_038222255.1 Fimbriimonadales bacterium
CCAGTCGGATCTCCACCTGTGTTCAAATACACGTTGTTGATGCCCGTCACTCTGATCAAGGCGCCATCAGCAAGCAACCAAGCCGAGGTCCCTCCGGTCTGTGCGCTCACAAGTGCCTTGAGCAAAGCAGCTGTGGAGGTAACCGTGATCGAGCCCTGCCAAATCGTCTTGCCGTTAGAATCCAGCAGCTCAACGCGAACTGCAGTGTCAGCCGCGGCCATCACGACATAGTTGTCGATCGACGGTTGAGGACCTCCCGAGATCGTAGTAGTGGGTGAAAATCCGTTTCGTAGTGGCATGTTAGGAAGCTCTCAAAGGTGGGTTTGAAGTGGATCCAAAGACGGCGAATTCGACTGGCTTGTACACCTGGCCAACGGAAACTTGCCGACCTCGAGGATCTTGCGGGACGAGAGACTCGAGCGTGAATACACGCTGTGGAGTCGTAAGGATCGAGAGCGTCGCACTCTGACCCGCTGAGAACGGTCGAGATGTGCCAAAGCTCTTGAAAATGAACTTCGCTGAGCAGGTTCGAGGGCCAGCGTCGAAGCCTTGCGGCCGCTTGCTCTGGTTCTGAGGAGCATCCATCACATGGTTGTTCGCGTAGCGAAGCTCAAAACCGTAAACATCCGCACCGAATCCAGTGCTCGACGTCTCATCGAACATCAAAGGCGCAGTGGCGTCCGCCACCGTCGAATAGTCCGTCACCGTCTGATTCCCTTCCGTGCCCGTTGAATGCGTCACAAAGACCGACTGAAGGCCAACCTGTTGACCTGGCGCCCCCGCGATCACGAAGCTCTCCGGCTTACAGTTGGTGTAGGTTGTGACCAACGCTCCATCGGCGAGAATCAACGTGTAGCTCGTGAGCTGATCGAAGTTGCTCGCCCAGGTTCTCGCTAACCACATGTTCCAGAAGGCTAGAGTGGAGGCCTCAGTCTTCCGCAAGTTGTGCGTGAACATGATTCGAGCAGCTTGCAGACCTTCACCGTAGTGGGTCTGGAAGCTGTTGCCCACCGGCATCGGAGCTTGAATGTTCTGAGGATCATCGAACGACCACTGCCCCATGTAGTAGACCGTTCCCCCGATTGATACGTAGCCATGACGGCCCTGTGCAATTGACATAGTTACTCTCCGACTTTGTTGATGATCTCCGTCACTCGACGGAGGGCCGTGCTCGTCACACGGACTGGGCGTGCGGGAATGTCAGATCCCCGATAGCCGCCTCCTGGGCGACCATATTGATGGGTTGCGGCATAGACAAGCGTCGAGCCGATCTCCACCAGCTCCGTCGTCGCAAGCTCGTAGTGATCCGGATCGTCGGCCCTGCACCAAGAGGTGTAAAGCGCCATCGTTCGCATGAGGATGTTCTGCGGACCGAAGACTCCGTTCTGCAGCGAGGCGGTCGGGATCTTGCCTTTTCGATTGAGTCGCGGATATCCATCTCTCCGCTTTTGAGCAATGGTAAGAGCTGACAGCGGTTGCCAAGCGGGTTCTCCTCCGATGGCAAACTGTCGCCTGGCGTCCTCACGAAGCACTTCGGCCGCCTTCTCCGGAACTCCCTCGATCTGGGCCTCGAGGCCCTTAATCATCACCGCAACCGCTGTAACGTTGAGCGTGATCATAGAGGCAGTGCACTCCTTCCGGCTGGCATTGCCGCCTCGAGAGTAATTGACCCCGCCGTGAGCCCCACAGCCACCGTCATCGTGCTTCCAGCAAGGATCAGAGAGTTCGCAGGGGCTGGGCTAGATCCTCCAGGAGCAAGTGCAACGGTGGATGCTCCCGCGCTGACGGTGGCCACCCATGTGGCAGCGGCGACGACAGCACCTGTGGCCGGGTCGCGGGCTGTGCCTGTAACGGTCACGATTCCAGAACCCGCAATTCCAGTCGAGTTCAGCTGAGGAAACCCACCCGCATATTTCGCGCTGTCGATCGTTACTCCAGAGCTGATCGAGATCGATCCTGGAGCACCAATCGTTCCTGCCATTAACCCGTTAGGTGCGGAGGTGCCATCGACATTCGTTCCGGCCTTGTAAACGTCCGCGTAGAAATTGGTTGCGCTAAGAGCAAGGCCAGTGCCGAGCCAAAGTTCGTACAGCCTGCGAGTGCGACCGCTCACCAGAGCTGTCCAAGTTCCACCACCTCCCGTGTTGTAGTAGCTGAGAAAGGTATCGAAACTCGAAACTCCAGCCAGGCCAGCCGAGATGAGATGAGACTGCAAACCCGCGAGGAATGGCATCCAAATCGAAGCCAGGACGGAGGGGCCATCAGCAAGCTTGGTCGAACGCTGAATCCCCGGCCCGAGTGCTGTGGCAATATCGAGATCCCCAAGCGAAGCGATCCGTGTCTTCGCCTTCAAGAGTCCATCCATGAACCCAAAGACTTGATCGTTTGCGGGAACGCCAAAGCCCGAACCGGAAGTTCCAACCCCGCGCAGGTAGGCGGATCCGACCGAATCGAGAACGTAATTCAGATCAGCGACTGAAATAATTGCCAAGGCTTCCTCCTCGAAGGCCGGTCATCGGCCGAAGCGTCGGCACAGGCGCAAGCACCTTCATCACCGGGCGTGTGTCGAGCCCGATGACCGCTTCCGTTCCTTCCCGAATCGCATTGAGCCGCCTCACCGCCCGCCTTTGAAGCATCACGCCATAAGGGTGTTGCTCCTGTTCAGGACCGCTAGCAAAGGCCGTGGCATTCTGCTCAAGGCAGGCCGCTGTCATCAGATTCGCTAAGCTGGTGATGAATGTTGGGGGGCTGACCCGAAGATCAACCCCAGCAGCAGAGAATGGCCAGAAATGGCGATGCGCGACGCATTGGTCGATCTCAACATCGACAAATTCAGCGATCGCCGCAAACCTCTCCGGAGAGAGATCAGACCGCTTATTGACGGCAAGTTGCCTCACCGTCTCAATGCTCGCGTACGCCATTTAAGTTAGCTCCTCCAGTCGGTCATGAGGTAGCCGCATTCCTTGGCAATCGGCTTGATGTCGTAGACGCGCTCGTATTCGAACCACGTCGACTTGATCCCATCCTCGTACCAGGAACTCGCGATCTCATCAAAGCTGAAGAGCGCTGCGTACGTCATGATCTCGGTCTCGAGCTGGTTGGCAGCAAACCCGCCGTCCTTCTGCTCGATGCCCGTGTCACCTGGTGCGACATAGCCCAACCAGATGTCATAGCCGAACAAGAACCCGTTGGGAGTCTTGCTCTGCCCCTTGTTGTTCGTGTTGACCTGTGAGTCCACCACGACCGTTTTCATGCCGTAAAGCACTTCAGGCACACCGTCAGTGACGGCAATGTTCTCGAAGAACGCGACCTGGGACTTATACTCAGCCGTGCCAGTGATCCAAAGGAAAGACTCCATCGTTCCCACAATCGTATTGGGGGCGTGTCCGGAGGCCTTCTTCACTGCGATTCGGCCCGTGTTGATGTCGGTTCGTGGCGAGCAAGTGTCCTTGTTCGACCAGTTCGCATCCGCAGAGCCTGCGTTGTTTGCCGCCGTTCTGAGCAGTCCGCTTGGCCCGAAGGTGGCGAGTTCGATATTGTTCTCGACAAGCACCTTCACCTGCTCGATCTTGCGCGACTCGGAGTTAAGCTCACGACCCTGGTCTGCGGCTCGCTTCCGTGCCTCATTGGTGAGCTTCGCCTTCCGAGCGTGACCCTTGCACTGATAGGTGTCGAACTTCCATCCGATGTCGGATGGCTTGGCTTCGCCGCCCTCTGCTCGAACGTCGTCCCCTGCTTCAAACAGGTTGCGGTCAAACACCGCATAGTCGTCCGACTTCTCCATGACCGGGATGATCCGGAGTACTTCATCCCACCGTCTAGCAGGCGGGCGAAAACGAACGGCGAAATTATCAAGCACCCCGTTTCGGTGCTGCATTTGTGTGGTTTCTGGCATGTCTGTTTCGTCCTCCCGTTAGGCGTAGATGACCTTGGGGCATCGATTCAAATCGACGCGGATGATGTCGTACTTCGCGGTTGGCGTATCCAAGAGATATCCAAGCGGGTAGTAGGGAACGTTCGCGCCGGTCGTGGCTGGCGTGATAGGTAGGGCTCCTGCCAGAGACATCTGGTAGGTGAGCGTCATTCGAGCATCGACAGGGATGAGCATGTCGAAGTTGTTCGTGAATGGCGTCTGCTTGTTGGTCCTTGTCTCTGCCGCCACTGCGGTGATGAGAGTTCCAGGAGCGAACGCCACCGCTGCATTGAACTGAACCAGCGCGATGCCTCCAACGATGACGTTGATCGCCTCAGCTCCGATCTGGCCGAGCGACCAGGCCGAGGCCGCCGTAACTCCCACAACCGGCCGGGTGGGCACACCACTCGAAAGAGGCGTAGCAATCACGACGTCACCAACTCCGACCCCGAAGGGCGTGTTGCCCGCCGCGATCGCGTCCGCAACCTCAGAGGCTGTCGCAAGCGAGACGCACTGGTATCGAGCGATGGGATTGACGCCACTCCCAACGGCGTCCCAAAAGAAGAACGGCTGGGTCTGATCAAACGTGGACTGCGGCATTATCGATTCACCTTCGTGTTTTGGGTCACTGCGCCGATGCCCCGAGATTTAAGCTCCTGGGCGTACGCATCCGAGAACTTAACCTTCGGATCTTTGGAGACGCGCTCGATGGCCGCTTTCTCAGCCGCCTTCATCTTCGCATCTGGACCTTTCTCGTCCTCATCCGAATCGTCTTCGGTCAGCTCTGCATCGCCATCCATTTTCGCGAGGCCATCTGGAACCTGCTGAAGCAGATCAATGACTTCGTCGAGGATGTCGAGCTCATCGGTTTCGCCCTGGCCCTCAGCGAGCTTGACTTTCGCCGACAGCTTCACCTTGGTGGCGTCACCGTTGATCAGGACCTCGCTCAGCTTGGTGATCTTGTTGCACAGGGCTGGCGAGAGCTTCTTCTTAGAGAAAAGATCCTTGATCTTCGCCTGGGTTTCCGTCAGCCTTGTTCGACGTCGTTCGGCTTTCAGGCTCTGCTCAAGTTCGGCGAATCGTCGATCGCTTTGCTCACGGAGGCGCCGTTCCTCGGCAAGCTCGGCCGACAAATCGACCTGCGTTTCAGTTGTAGTTTCTGGCATGGATTTCTTGCGACCTCCGTCGCATCCGCACCCGCACGAGGGTTCGCGCGGGGAAGTTCTTTCGGAAAGGGACACGAGCGCAACTGGCTTCATGCCCTTGATGTAGGGTCGATTGGTAAGCGCCAGGCCCTCGAGGACGATCCTGGGCTCACAATCCCCATGGGTGCGACAAGCTTCGGGGTTCACCCAAGCAAAGTCGAGCTCGGCCGAGCTGTACTTCAGGGAGCCGCTGTCGAGCTGCTTATCAATCTCGGGGTCCGTGGTCTCAAAGGCACCCCAGAGCTCCGACTCCGCTCCCGCACCTTCGCGCCAAAGCTGCTTCACCCAACCGTTGTCTGACCCATCGCTGTGGTCCAAATTAGTCGGCACTTCAGGTCCTTTCTCGCCGGCCGCAAAGTTGGCCACGATCTGATCAATCTTCGATTCGTCGATGTCAAATCCGTCGCCTTCGATGCCCGGGTAATCCCACGAGCCACATCGCAGGATCTGGACCTTCCGCAATCCATCCTGCACTGCGCCAATCGCTTTCGATGAGCCGAGAAAGACCTTCACTTTGGAGGGTCCTCTGGTGTCTTGGGGTCCTCAGAATTCTTGTGTTCCTCGGGGCTCTTGAGGAATAACATCGCTACCGCGAGCAGCCCGGCAAAGGCCGCGCCGCCAAGTTCCGATCCGTTTGGAATGTGGCCGGTAAAAGCGCCTCCAGGAGCGAGCACTGCAAGGACTCCACACAGGAAGGCAGCCAAATACTTCTGTTCGTACTTCACGCTCCACCTCGGCTGCGGTTGGTCGTCCTCGCGCCACCCGCGCTGAGAAGCCCCTTGATCTCGATAACGGCTTCACGTGTGAGAACCAGAGTGATGCCGAGATCCTTCAGCACCAAGCTGACATCGGTGGTCGCCCTTTCCTGAGCATCCGCGCGGGCTTGAGCTTTCGCCAAATCGACTCGCAGCGAATGATTCTCACGAGAGAGCTCTTCGTACTCGGCCTTAATCTCCTTGAGGTCTTGACGGACAGCTTCGATCTGCTCATCCGTGTGACGCTGGTTCGCCTTCAAGGTGGCAAAGGCAACACCGGCCGAAAAGACGACGGTGGCGACCATCGACCCAACCTGAATCGGGTCGGGCGAGAGAGCTGCGAAAACTGAAAGACCACCTAACATGCGCGTTGACTCCGAAATGGAGAGAGTGTTCGCGCCGCAGGTGGTCCTTCAGGCTTGAGTTGTGCTCACTGTATATGTGCGATGAGAGGCCCCAAATTCCTCCCGATTTTCAAAGGGCGTTCAATTTTCTTGATCCTCAGGTTCAATCGGGTGACCAAGCAAGGCCTCAAACTCCGCTCGAATGCCCGCGTTTGTCAGCTGCAGAGCTTGGGATAACTGGAGCAACGACTCAGCCTGGTGAGGCTGGGTGAGGTCAACGCGGGCCGTGACATTCTTCCACTGGATGGGTCTGCCATTTCGGACATTGATGCCCTCGATGTAGCCATAGCCAAGGTTTCGAATCGTAAGGATGAGCGCCGCTTCTTCGCGCGAAAGCTCGATGGAGATTTTCTCTTCTGTGGTTATCATGCTGGATAAATTGGGGGGACGCCGACTTCAGCTTTTGCTAAGAAGTCACATTCAAAACCTCGACAGATCACGGAGTTCACCATGAGCCCGCCGAATCTCGCCTCTCCGATGGGCGGTGTCACGTCGTCGAAGAACATCTCAAGATCCGCAGTGAGAGGAGCTCGCAAGTGCCGGCGATTGAGTACGTCGCGAACTCCTGCCTCGAGGCCAGATGACATGGAATCGAGCACCTCTGGATCGTCGTGCCAGACAACCCCGTGGAGGGTCGCGCGGAACTCGAGGCGCATCAGGGACGGCATCGCTACCCACTTCGATGTCAAGCTTCGTTGTTCGACCATCACCAGCGGCAACGTTCCACTATCAATGTTTCCCGTGAAGTAGCTCTCGATCGTCACTCCGCGATCGTCGAGAAACTCGGCACCGATCCGCTGAGCGATCACCGCCACATTGTCGATCAGGAGCTTGGCGACAGCATCGCGAAACTGTTTGGAGCTAGGCATCTCAACGTTTTGGGGCATTCTTTCCTCCATGGATCAGGGCCGACATTGGCTCCAGGATGGACCCGAACAGCTCAGGATCGTAGAGCATGATCAACACGAGCCACCAGGCTCCTCCGGATCGCTCAGTGACCAAAGCAAGCCCGTTTCCGGTGTAGACCCTCTGAGGGTTGCCAGTCACAAGGTTTTGGATATTCACTACCTTCTCGGGCTGGAGCAACGTGTACGGCACCAAGGGCAACCGTTGGAGAAGCTCCTCGGCCTTTGACGGATCCGGCAGCGCACCCAACTGGTCGACTATCCCGCGCGCAGTGTCGGCCTTCTGAAAGTCGATCACCTGTGTCGAAGCGCCCTTTCCTTCTGTCACCACGCTGACTGGAATGAGATCCTGGTTCGCCCTCACAAATGGAACGCCGGCCGCTGGTAATTCCGGTTCAGGTGTATCGCCCATCAGCTCCTCGAGAGTCTTCAATCCCTCGGTGGGCGTAGGCGCCGGTTCAGGTCTGGGAACCTCCTTCGGCCGAGTATTCTGCCCGACCTTCATTCTTTCGATGTGGCACCGGCATCGAGTGGCGCAAATTGTCCCTTCTCCAGGGAAACCAATCTCAACAAGCTCATCGAACGTGAATCCACCTTTGTCCCGCGAAAGCTTCGCCCTCTCGAGGCAAGTAGGACAGTGCTCAGCGTCGGCGTCGAGCACCCACATGAACCGGTAGCCATTGGTGTCGTCCTCCCAATTGCTGGATTCACCACGAGTGAAGATCGACCAAAGCGACTCGCCATACATATCTGCACGGCGCATGTAGTCCATCCTCCCCTTGCCCTGTACCACGTCGTCGCAGAACTTGGAGAAGTACTTCATGTTCCGTGAGTGGCGACCATCGAGCATCTTCACCTCGCCCTCGGTCAGATCCTTCCGAAGATCGCCGCGATTGCGACGCCCGGCAACAAAGGTCTGGGACTCCGCGTGCTGCAGATCTGCCTTGAATCGCTTCATGGCCTGGGCTTTGTCTATCGCACCAGACTGCAGCTGAGAAATCACTTGCCTCGCGCTGTCCTTCATCCCCGATTCGATCTTCACGAATCGGGGAATCTCGTCAAAGTGCCGCTCAAACTTGTGTCGCTTGACCGGGTCCATCGCCCAGCTTGGAGCCTCACGAAGGAAGATTGTGTTCATGGCTGACGCTCCTTGACGTGAGACAGATACTCCTGAGTCGCCTTCCTAAGGCCGTCAGCGACCGAGTAGGGAAGAGAGAGGATATCGACAGACGCCCCGTGCAGCACAGCGATGAGGAGCTGTATCTCTGGTTGAATCATGTTTTGCTTCACAGATCCAGACTCCGCTAGTTGAGTTGCGCAGAGAGCAAAAAATCGAGCACGTCCGGTGAAGGCTCACTCACACTCTGAACCCTCGATGCAAGATCGGTGGCGACGTGAATCGGTAGATCCTTGATCTCCGAGATCGGCCGTCCTGTCGATACCGCGATGAGCCTGGCCTCTAACTCAGCCACATCTACCTCAGTGGATCCCAAGTTCCTCGCCTCCGCGATCGCCTGCAGTCGCTCGCCCCAAGTGTAAGCCCGAATCGAGAACGTCTTTGTAACGATCCGTGCGCGTGGAGATTCACCCCCTGGAGTGACAGGTTGCAACGCTTCAACTTGAGCCTCAATCGTTCGAGCTGTGGCCTCAAACTGAGCAATGGCAGCATCAAGAACTTCAACCGTAACCTTGCCCTCAGAAGCTCTCTGCTTCGCAATCGCTGATCGCTGAACAAGCAGAGTGTAAGGAGTGTTCAAAACGAAGATCAAGCCTTCCGCGGCCTCGACCAATCGGTATGTAACGTTCATCACTTATATGTCTCGCCAGCTCGCCCAAGTTCCTCCCGGTTTTAGGACTCGGCCAGACTTTTTCTCGATCGCGTAAGCAAACCGTGCCCGTGCCTCAACTGGGTCACACCCCAGCACGTCAATCACTTTGCTCAGGTGCCTACCCAAAATCCAATGTGGAACTCCTGTGAAGAACGCCTCGAAAGCGACCTTTGGCGCGCCTGAGATCGCCTCAAACTCAGCCGGCATGAGGTGAGCAACGTTGCTGGCTTCCGCTGAGAACGGAGCTGTCCGGAGAGCTGGCCCACGCACTGCCGCTGCTACGTCAAAAAGGTTCTCGCTCTCCACGGACGCTGCGCCCGAACAGACCTGGCCAACGTTGAGTGCAACCGCCGCCGAATAGCCTTCTTGGACGACGCAAGTGTCGCTGATCTGCACTGCCACAGGGCCGAGGATGATCGAAGCCTGGCCGAAACCATCGGGAGCACCTACCGAACTCGTGACCGGAAACACCCAGCCCTGTACGACCACCGCACCCATGCCAAGCACCGATTCTGCGTACACCGACTCCACCAAGTAACCAGCGATCAGTAAGCTGGTCGCTATTCCAACTGCGCCCGCGAACGCGACCGATTCAGCAAGAACAATGGTCGCTGCGATTGGCACTGGTGTCGCAGGACCCGCTACTCCGATGCTTGGTGGAGGTGATGCCGGCATCAGAGTTTGAAGATCTTGTAATCACCAGTTGGCATCTGGACAAGCACCGTCGAACCATTGGTGGCCAGAGGAAACCCCGTCACCTGGTCCATCCAAACGAGCAGGGGTGAAGTCGCCGCCGAGCCGGTGTCCTTGTACAAGATGAGGCCGTGAATGTTGTTACCCGTCGCCGGCGTGAACGTGGCATCCGACGCACCAGCAACCCCGAGCGTCGAGGTTTTGCCCGCCAGCGTCGTGTTCGCGATCCTGGCACCGGATGGCACATCGGAAAGGAACTCATCTCGCGAGAGCTTCACGAGGTAGCCACCACCCGAATAGCTTCCGTTGCCGGTCGAGCTATCGAGCGAGAACTGAGTCGCATTGACCACCGTGACCTTCCAAAGCCCGTTTGCGGCCGTGTTGCCTAGGGCACCGAGAATGGTCACAACATCGCCCGTGGATAATCCATGCGAGCTCGACGTGGTGACGACGATTGGCGAGGCGTTCGTGGCTGTCGAGATCAAGAGACCGTACTGAGTCACGTCGATCAGGGCAGCCTTGATCGTGTCGGTAAGCCATGCGACAGATCCCTCGAGGAACTTCTGCCGGCCTTTGTCAAAGAGTGCGTTCATTTTCGTTGTCTCCTAGTTTTTGGCGGACCATATCCACCAGGGTCTGAACTCCGCTTCCTTTCCGCAACCGGTAAGGAAGGCCGTTGTCTTCCGCGATCTTCTGGTAGTCGAGCTGCAGTTGATTGCCGTCGAGGTCGGTCACAGGCTCACCGCTCGCAAGCATGTTCAGCAACATGCTAAGCGTCGCTTGAGCAATATTTCGGCCGAGCTTTTCGAACTGGATTTTCACCGGTGGCTCATCCGCACCGAAGTTGTAGAACGTCCAAGGCACGAGCAAGTACTCGTTGATGCTCCCCTCCAGCCGGTTCAGAATGCTCTGAAGGTTCTTGAGGAACTCATCGATCTGGATCTCGCCAAGGTTGTAAGTGCCACTATCGGGCGACTTCCCGCCTTGTGCCATCTGAGGAACACCCGCGAGAGCCAGAGTGATCTGCTCATCAAAGGCAGCTAAGAAGCCCACAAAGTCGGCAGTTGCACTCGGCGGCGTTTGAAACTCCACCGACCACTTTGGAACGCTCGTAGCATTGCCCGCCACGACGTGGACATCGCTCGGGAGCACGACCTTGGATCCACCATCCAGCGCCATCACTGCCTGGAGAGCAAGCTCGTAGTTGCTAAAGCTCTTCCCCTCGATGATGCTCTGACCCTCTGGGAACTTCACAATCGCTATCGGATCTGAAAGTCGAGCTCCGAAGTTCGCCATCGAATCCCAAACTCCGTAAGCTGTGTCCACCCACGGCACCGCCGCCTTCGTGTCCGGAACGCCATAGTTCAGATCAAACTCAGGGTTGTGGGAGTAGTGAACGATGTTCGGGTACACGACATCTTGCTGGTTGGTGAAGGCCACGAACTGCCTGATGCCCCGAACCTTGCCAGATCTCGGATGAATGAGTAGCCTTGTATCCCGAGGATCAAACGAGCGGAAACCCTTCACGCCGTACATGTACGGAAACATCGCGGATGTTCGACCGCCTTCTGCCTGGGTGCTCGTCACCTCGACATCAAAGAGAGGCGCCCACTGGACCTCGACAGTTTGACGTCCAAACTCCATTCCACCCTTGACCAGTGTCTCAACAAGACCCGGAAGGATCTCCGCAAGAACCTGCGCGGCCGCATCCGCTGCGATGGGATTCGAGCTGATAAACGAGAAGTTGGAGCGAACGATCGGCCCACGCTTTGCGTTCAGGCAGTCCCGCACGCGTGGGTAGAAACGGCACTTATCGAGTTGCTCGATCGTTACCGAGTCCATCCGTGTAGCGAGCGCCAATCGCTTGCTCTTCGGATCGGCGTAGGTGTACTTCAGATCACCAGTTCGGCCCTCAGGCTTGATGTTTGGCGGCTTCCACTCACGCCCAAGAGCTCGGGCGATTCGTGCTCGGACGGAGTCGATTACGCCCAATACTCACACCCTCTGATTCCTGTGAGGTTGACGTACCACCACTGCAACCCACTCTTGAAACTCGAATCATTGCTCGGAGTCCGAATCTTCTGAAAAACTCCCTCGCCATCTCGGCCGCCCTGAGCTTCAACCGCTCCAGCTGGGCCGGTGTTCGCCTCGATCGTCTGGAGCTTGAGGATCACCCCATCGGTGGTCAAGCGCTTCTCCGCTAGACCCACATGGCCATGGTCAGGGTCATCCTCGAGCGTAAAACCGATGAGGCCCCCCTTCCAGGAGTTGAGGTCTTGTGCATTGAACGAGAGCCGACCTAGCCTGGCTGCCCACCGCCGAAACTCTTGCGAGGATCCAGAACGCAGAAAGTTGCTCCCGGCCGCACACGCTCCCCAATAGCTGACAGCAGCCGCGCAGTAGGGATCGCCAAGCTGGTTTCCAACAAATAAGTTGTACGTGTCGATCCTAGGAGATCGGTTCCTGCCGGCACTCTCCCTGACTCCGACATCGCCTCTGGCGTATTCAATGATCGTTTTCATCTGAACTCACCCTTAAAGTGCGTTCAGAGGCGTCTTGTACTGCCTGATTTTGTAAAATCGCATCGCGAGTCGTTTTGGCGAGCTCCTGGAGGGACTCGAAGAACACCCTCGAGTCGGGCGAGATCTCCGCTTCGAGCTTCTGCGTCACAGGTCCGTCGACGCGGTCCAGAATAGCCTTGATCGCCGTTCCGTTCCCTTTACACGCTTGGAGAATGAGGGCATCAGCGAAGATCTTAGCCTTTCGATCATCATCTGCGGCAAGTGCTTCCTTGATCCGCGTGGTGAGCGAAACGGACCCTAGCGGACGTCCGCCTCCCGCACCCGTAGGATTCGCTCGATTGCCTTTCACAAATCGCCCTTTCTGGTCTCGAACCGGGTTTTCACCGGGTTTCTTAGGCTGAGATCGCGCCAAGTAACTCCTCCTTCAGCGGGCCAGGAACCTCTCGCAATCGACGAAGCAACCTGCATCTCCTGGCAGAGACACCCTTGAATGTGACCCCGCACAAGATCGCCGCTTCGTCGCACTCGACGCCAGCAATCATCAGAATCAGGGTTTCAAGTTCCTCTGTGTTCATCGGGACCATCTCGATCAGCGCGGACAGATCGATCTCTGGGTGAGACCTAGATCCACGCTGATCAAGCCTTTGGCCCTCAACAGTTCGAACACCCGACTCGCTGCGCGTGTTCATTGAGCTGATGGCTCTTGAGGAAACGTGCTCGAGGAATCCCTTCGGATTCTCGATCTCCTGACCATAGGTCAACATGGCGAGGAACGCATTCTGCACTGCGTCCTCGGCGTCGTCCTGAGATCGAGCTACGGAAGCTACTCGATTCACGATTTGCTTTCGCTCGCTTGAAAGCTGGTCGATCTGTTGCTTACGGTCCACCCATGTTGCTCCTTCCTACTTCTTCACCGCAATCCAGCCGGCGAAGTTCATCCACCGATAGAAGCAGTCGATTTTTCCAAATCCTGCCGTGTGCAGGAGATCTTCATTCCATGCCGTGGCCACGGGAACCAGGACACCCTCGAGCGAGAGCGCTTTGCGTTCGATCTCCTCGCGGGTGTATCCGTGCTCGGCCTTGAGTGCCTGGTAGTGGCGAACGAAGCGTTCGTGAAGCTCGGCGCAAGATCCAAGGACCTTCTCGACGAGGATGAATGCTCCTCCAGGAGTCAGCGAGTCAAACGCGGATTGAACCACCCGTTGTCGAAACTCGATAGGAACAAACTGCAGAGTCAGAATCGAAAGTGTAAGGCTGGACCTCACCTTCGGAAAGCTGGTCCGGAGGTCGATCGACTGAACTCGCATGACTCCGGTTTCGGTGTAGCCACTGAATCGCGCACGGCAGGCCGCGAGCATCGGTTCTGAAGAGTCGCAGAGAACGAATCGGTTCTGAGCTCCGAACTTCCGGACAAACGGCTCGATCGCGTCTCCTTGCGAGCAACCGAGGTCGACAATATCTGTCTTCTCGCGAACGCACTCGGCACCCAGCTGTGTGACCGCCTTTCTCATCGTCGCCAGTTCTGGAATGCTCCGCTCAAGCATGTCCCGAAAGACACTTGCTACCGAATCATCAAACTCCCACTTCTCTTGAGGTAGGTGCCCCAAGCTGCTCTGGCCAGCATAAGGATCCGCTCCGTTCAAAGCAGCACCTCCGAGATTGATTCGGCGATGGCTTTCATCATCAGCGGAGGAACGCTTCGGCCGAGCCTTTCCCACTGCCGGCAGAAAGAGCCGGTGAGCTGAAAATCATCGGGGAACGAGCAGACTCTCTTGAGCTCAGCTATTCCGAGCGTTCTGGCTTCATCTGGGTGGTAGAGCGTGGAACCGCAGGCGAGGACTGTCGGCACAGTCTTCTTCCATGAGAGTCGGTAGTGGCCAAAGCACGACCCTGATTTCCCTCGAGTTCTTCGGATCACCGCATGGTCCAACGTCTGACCGGGAACGACGCTCCGATACAAGTCCTCGAGAATGCCGCCGGGTTTTAGGACGTTGAATGGACCGGGCGACTCCAAACCCTGGATTGCCTGCTCAAGCGGAATCTCGGCCGTTCTCGGCCTGGGAAACCGGGGTTTCTTTTGGAGGTCCTCGCGGACGCCGAGAAAGATCAGTCGCTCTCTGGCTTGAGGAACTCCAAGGTACGCGCTATTCAGTTGCCGAACCTCGACGCTGTATCCGGATTCACGAAGAGCGCGGACGATCGCGGCAAAGTACGCCTTGGCTTTTCCGATGATTAGGCCGACAACATTCTCTGCGATGAACACCCGAGGTTTTAGTCCGCGCAAAAGCCTGGTGTATTCGAAAAACAAGTCATCGACTCGCTGCGTGGTGCCGCTGTAGAACTTCTCCTTCCCCCAGCCTTTGTCTCGAATGCCGGCGAGTGAGAACGCCGAGCATGGCGGTGATCCCTCCAGGATGTCGATGTCACCTCCTGTGGCTTTGAGGATCTCGCTGGCGTCGACCTCTCGAATGTCTCGCGTATCAAGCGTTGTCCCCCGGTGGTTCAACCTGTAGACTTCGGCCGCTGCGGGGATAAACTCGCTCGCCCAAACGACTTTGACTCCAGCCATTCTCAGGCCAAGTGAGGATCCGCCGCAGCCGGAGAAGGTCGATACCGCTCGCAGTCCAGTGAGCGGTATCTGCTGAATCTGAGCCATCGACGGAACGCGGTAACTCAAGGCTTCTCGCCTCCCCAGGTGTGTCCGCATTTCGGGCATGTGGTCTCGGAAGCCGTGAAGCTCACGTCCTTGAACTCGGTTGATGGAGCTTCGCCTGATTTCTTCTGCTTGGTTCCGAAGAGCTCCTCCAGACTTTTGGCATCGTAGCCGACCTCAAACAGATCTATCTCCACCGTTTGCAGTTCCTCGAGGAGGGTTCGAAGCTGCTCGTCATCGTTCGTGCCGAGCTCCTGCGTTCGGTTGTCCGCGATCGCGAAGGCTTTCGCCTCATCGAAGGTCAAGTGGTCGATGGCTAGG
>JBBRHU010000039.1:0-15116 GCA_038222255.1 Fimbriimonadales bacterium
GGCGAGCAGTTTTGCCTTTGCATCCCAAAGCTTGCTGATATCGACGAAGAAGTTTGGAGCACGCGTCGAGAACTGTAGGAAGAATCCTTTGAAGCCGCTCCGCTCGACTGCCTGATGAGCGAGCTTTCCGGCGAACCGGTGGTCCGAGTGGCTTACTCGCGGAGGATAGAACTCATCGAATGCGAGCACGTAGTCAGGATTGATTCGGTTGATAGCTTCGATGATGGGGGTCACCGCCTCTGGGTGATCTTCAAGCCGTCCGTCCGGAAACCCTAGAAATTGGAGCGTTTGGACGCCCCAAGTGTGAGCCGCCTTCAGTGCTTCGGCCTGACGGATCGCTCTTGTTGCAGCAGTGTCGTTGAAAGGATAGTAACCCTTGTCGCCGTCTGTACAGATGAGTTGGTAGACCTTCCCACCGGATTCTTTGAGGCGAGAAAGTGTGCCCCCCACGAAGAATTCGCTATCGTCGGGGTGTGCGGTGATGAGCAAGATCTTCGTGCCAGAAGCCCAAAATTTCGTTGTTTCAGGATCCCTTAGGGGGTTAGGCTTGGGGATCGGGCGAGGGAAGAGGTCAAACCGGTTCGGTTGCCATTTGTAGGCAGTCACCAACACAAGGATGATTGATCCGTACGCGATTACTCGTCGCCGAAAGTTGCGCTGTTTTTGCTCGGGGGACTTACTCTTCACCGGGTCGCATTCCGGGAATCAGCTTGACGGTCATGACTTCAGCATCAAGGTCAATGTCAGTGATGAACTCTTTGATCGCTGGGATCATAATCTCGCCAATGACGATGACATCGTGGGCGGGTAGGGCGAGCACATCATCAACTTCACCGAGCTCCTCACCGTCAACGGTGACGACCTTGAGGCCGATCAGGTCTTCGGTCATGAACTCGTCTTCAGCAAGATCGGGGGTGAAGTCGGCCGAACCTTCGAGATACTCCCACTGAAGCTTTTCGGCTTCGTTAGTGGTGTCCGTCCCGGACAGCTTGAGTAGCGGACGATTCTTGTGGAGCGCATACGATTCAACGGTGACCCACTGGTTCTTCAGGCGGAGGCGCGTGCCTTTCTTGAATCGTTCCATGAATGAGGTCATAGGCTCAACTTTGACCTGACCTCGAATTCCAAACGCTCCTACGATCTGGCCGATCTGGACCGTCCCCTCTTCCTTCTGCTTCGCCACTGTCATAGAGGATGACAGATCAAACAAAAACACCGCCGAGATTTGCGCTCGGCGGTGTCGTAGAGATCAGGAATGCCCCTGGATCAGCAGTTTGGGGGGCTTAGTGATCTTGTCCAGATTCAATGTGCAGCGGGTTCACATACTCGACTCTCGGCATCTCTCTCGGATTCAGTTCCACCGTGGAGCCGGCCGAAAGTTCTGCGCCAGATCCCACGCCGAGTCCCTTGAGCGCTCGTCCCTTTGAAAGGACGTCTCGATCTAAGGTGGTCAACGCTTCGTTGTAGGCGGAGGTTGTTGCTTTGAGACTCTCTCCAACGTTGTGGAGATTCGATGTGTACTTTTGCAGTCCTTCGTAGAGGTCGTTGGCAAGCTTTTGGACTTGACCAGCGTTCTCTGCAACCTTGGCGTGTTCCATGGTGACTCGCACCGACTGGAGCAGGCCGACAAGGGTGGACGGGTTTGCAATCGCGACTCGAGAGTCGAGAGCGCGTTGAAGCAGGCTAGAGTCTGCGGATAGCGCGGTCTCGTACATCGATTCGGATGGAACAAACATGACCACGAAGTCAGGCTGAACCGGGAATCTTCCACGGAATTCCGTGGAGCCGAGATAGGTGACGTGAGCCTTGACTGCATCGTTGTGCATTGCAATTCGGCCAGCTCGCTCTGCTTCTGTCTCTGCAGACAGGGCGGCGGCGTAGTGATCCAGCGGCAGGCGTCCATCTACGAACAGATTTCGTCCGTTCGGGAGCTTGACTGCCATGCCTTCCTCGCTCATCGTGTAGTCCATGCCTTCCGAGAGGCCAGCCTGGTAGGCAACCTGTCGAAGAGTCATCGAACCCCAGTTGAGTCGAGCTTCGGGCAACTTGAACGGCGCGGTCGCATTCTTGGCGACGTTATCGATCTTGCGAGCGAGATCGTCGTGAGCGGCCGAACGTCGGCTTTCGAGCTCAGAAGTCTGTTGCTGAAGCCGGTTGATTGCGTCGTAGAGCGGTGCAATTGCCTCTGCGGAGAGTGCAGGTGCGACCGGTGCTACTGGAGCAACCGCTGCGACCATCACTTCTGCGGGCTTCGAGTTGAGCTCGGAGCGAAGAAGCTCTGCCTCAACTCTGGCGGCATCCGCGAGCTCTTGAGCGTTTTGCAAACGAATTCGCTCATCTGCGAGAAGGTGATCCTTTTCTGCCAAGAGGGCTTCAACTGCGGATCGTCGTTGCGATTCTGCCTGAATCTGCTGGTGAAGTTGAAAAACTTCGCCAGGATCTCCGCCCGTGGAAGGTCTCCCCGTAGCGTCGAGCGCAGCCTGTAACCGAGCCCGCTCCTGCTGTTCTGCAGTCACTTGCTGACGAAGGACATTGACCTCACCTGCTACTTGCAGCTGAGCCTCATGTACCTTTTGGTCAAAGTTCTCGCGTAAGGTGGCTGCTTCGGCGAGTAGAGCATCCTGCTCTCGTCGTCGGGCTGCCAACTGGGCGCCATATCGCCTGTTTGAGATCACCCACAGTATGTAGACTACTGTGATGCCCACCAGGAATCCGACCTGAAAAAAGGCCGAAAGCACGTATTCCTTAATGCTGTCCATTGCTATCTCCAATCTATATTCAGTATCGGCTTGTAACCTGGTAAACCTTCAGGGCAATGTCACTAGAACCCAGCGAAATAACTGAAACTGCCAGTCAGGCAAGGGAATCCAAGAGTCGTTTGAACACCTGGGTGGCAATTTCGGTGGCCCTCGTTGCCACTTTTATGGGAATTTGCAAGGTCAAAGACGACAACATTGTCCAGGCCATGCAGAAGGCGCAGGCAAATTCCGTCGATAAGTGGTCCTACTATCAAGCTCGCAACACTCAGCTAAAAATTGCTCAAGCGACATCAGAACAGTTCCACGTTTCCGTGCTGAGTACGTCGGGACAAGCAAAGGCTTATGCCGAGGATCGAGAGAAGTTCTATAAGGCGGAAGTTGAGCGTCTGGACGTCGAAAAGGCAAAAGTAAAAGCTGACGCCGAGGCAGAGGACAAGGCATATGACACGCTAAATTATCGTGACGACCAGTTCGACCTGTCGGACGCCGCACTCGCGATCTCCATCGCCCTCCTCGCTCTCACTTCGTTGACTCAGCAAGTTGCGCTGTTCGGGGTAGCAATGCTGCCGACGTTGTTTGGAGGAATCATGGGGCTCGCTGGTCTTATCGGGTGGAAGATCCATCCCGATTTCATCACCAATCTTCTTGGTTTCTTACGATAGCAAAAAAATTCAGGAAGTTTTTTCGCTAAAGGTCCCTCGGAAAAAAATGTGAGTTACAATAAAAGCGTGGCTGTGAAGCCAAGCGCTTAATCACTGTTTATCAGTGAGCGGGGGAACCATAACTTAGGGGTGAAAGGGGGATAAATCTCCCGAGGGTAACTCTTGGCCCAAACCCGACAGCTAACTCCGTAGGCGTAGCAATGAGTCGCGCTCGCGCGCAAAATCGACCCTCTCGGGGGACGAACGTGGACAATGTTGTTCACGGATGTGCGGTCAAGACACTGTGCTTTCACAGTTGACAAGGAAAATGCTGTCTTGGAAGCGAGCGATCTCTGGCCGCAATGGAGCGACGTCAATCGTAAGTGCCCGTAGGTAGCTATTCAAAACACCTCCCGTTGCAGGGGCTTTTCGAGTTATCGGGAGGCCCCTCTCTTTTTTTGCAACCTAGGTAAAACCGAAGGGAGATGAGTAAGGAAGCGCCTGGCGTCCGGTACGCCGAAGTTAGTCGAGAGACCAAGGAAACTCGAGTGGAGGTCGTGCTCGACCTCGACGGTGGGACTCGCCGCGATATCCAAACTGGAGTGGGCTTCTTTGATCACATGCTCCAGCAGACGGCATTTCACGGCATGTTTGACGTAGGAATTCAGGCCGAGGGCGACCTGTTTATCGACGACCATCACACCGTCGAAGATGTCGGGATCGTGCTCGGTCAGGCGATTTCCCAAGCTCTTGACAAAAACGATCGCATCACCCGGTATGGCTCGATCCACCTCGCGATGGATGACGCAGTGATCTTATGTGCCTTAGATATCAGCGGCAGAGGCGCCCTGTTCTTTGATATTCCTTTCAAGCGAGAAAAAATCGGTGACCTCTCGACCGAGAACATCGAAGAGTTCTTTAAGGCGCTTGCTGTGAATTCCGGGATCACCTTGCACCTCCGCAAGATCGCCGGAGAAAATGACCATCACGTTTGCGAAGCAGCGTTCAAAGCCTTCGGAGTAGCACTCCACCAAGCAACACGGCAAAGTGACCGAAGAACCGCGAGCTCGACGAAAGGAAAGCGCGGTTCTTGATCCTCCTGCCGGCAATCGACATCCGAGGGGGGAAGTGCGTCCGACTGAAACAAGGCGACTACGCACAGGAAACCGTCTATTTTGAAGACCCGGTAGACGTCGCCAAAACATTTGAGGCCGAGGGCGCGACGTGGCTCCACCTCGTCGATCTTGACGGTGCGAAAGCGGGAGCGCCGGAGCACCTGGCGATCCTCGAATCAATCCGACGTGCGACACGACTATCTGTGGAATGGGGTGGTGGAATTCGGTCTCTCCAACATGCTGAATTGGCACTTTCGGCTGGCGCAACGCGCGTGATTGTGGGGTCAGCTCTGGTGAAAAATCCCGACAATGCAGCAGAAATGCTGACCGCTCTCGGGGACAAGGTGGTCGCCGGAGTTGATGCGAAAGACGGTCATGTGGCGGTTCAAGGGTGGACTGAGAGTTCAGAAGTTGACGCGATCGATCTGCTCCTGGAGCTGAAATTAAAGGGGTTGCGCACAGCGGTAGTGACTGACATCGCGACGGACGGGATGTTGACCGGGCCAAACCTGGACCTCTTGAACCGAGCTGTGGCGACAGGAGTTGGAATCATTCAGAGCGGAGGCATTTCTTCGCTTGCAGACCTTCTCGCGAGTCGAGATTCCGGAGCCGAAGGTGCAATTGTGGGGAAGGCGATCTACGAAGGCAAGTTCACCGTGGCAGAGGCTCTGGCCTGTTTGATTTAGACTTATCAATCACAATGGGTCTCGGTTCGATTAAAATCGGATAAGTCGCGATTCTGCAACCCTAACGCCATCCCAAACCGAACTTGTTATCATGATTCATGCACTCCCTCTCGCACGACTCGAGGATGTACTTCCATTCGCGATCCCGATTATCATCTTCATGATTCCGATCATCGCAATTTTAACGCGACACCAACAGCGAATGGCGGAGCTGATGCATCAGCGACAACCAGTTGATGATAACGTGAGTCATCAACTTATGGCGATGCAGGTTGAACTCCGGCATTTACGGGAATTGACGACTCAAAACACACTTGCGCTAGACGATGTTCGGTCGAAATTTGATCGGCAGCAAGAGCGAGAATCAGGTATTCCAGAACGGCTTCAAGGCTAGTTCGCCGAGAGTCCCAAAGGGGGAGGAATAGGCTCCTTTGCGTTGACATCTTAAGGGCTTCGCGGTACAATGAAAGTTCGCGCTTTATCGCGCGGAGCCCTTCATGCGAATTGTTCAGCCCACCTCGAAAAGAATCGGCCGGTTCTTAGAGGTCCCTAATCTTATTGAACTACAGCTTAACTCATATCGTTGGTTTTTGGAGGAGGGTCTGCCAGAGCTTTTCCATACCTTCAGCCCGATCTGGGACTTCACCCAAACCAACTACATTGAGCTGGTCAGCTTTTCCCTGGGTGATCCGAAGTATTCCATTCAGGAATGCCGGGATCGTGACTTAACATTTGAAGCCCCGATTAAGGCAATCGTCCGCTTTGGTGGCCGAGATCGAGAAGTTATTGAATCTGAGGTCTACCTTGGCGACCTTCCGCTGATGACCGATAAGGGCACGTTCATTATCAATGGACGTGAGCGCGTTATCGTTAGTCAGCTCAGCCGATCACCTGGTCTCTACTTCGAAGAAGGCGTCGACTCATCGATGCAGGTCATCGTCTCGGCGAGAGTCATCCCGAACGAAGGGCCTTGGCTTGAGGTCGAGTCGGACGCGCACAGCGTTGTTCGGACGCAGATCAGCCAAACGAAGAAGCTTCCTCTGACCCAGCTCATCAAGGCACTTTACTACTTTGAGCGAGGCCGTGGACGTCTCAACACGACAATCGGTAAGGCTGCTGGAAAGCGCGTTGTTGAGCCGATCATTGACGCTGAAACAGGTGAAGTGCTCTTCGACAAGGGCGTCATCCTGACGGCGGACACGATTGCTGGCGTGAGCGACGCACTCAAGACGATGAAAATCGTTGTTGAAACTCCGCTGGGCAACAACGAAGATATTCTCAAGGCGTTTAGCAGCGAAGAAGTCTTGACCAACCCAACTGCAGACGACTTGCTTGGCAAGCGAGCGATCGAGGACCTGGTTGACGGTGGCGAAATCATCATCCGAAAGGGTGAGAAGATGGACGCTGCGACCGGAAAGCGAATCGAGGCCATGGGCCTTGAGACACTTACGGTGAAGACGGTGCTCGGCCTCGTCGAAGCTACTCTGGAGGCTGACCCCACCCACAACTCCCGAGAGGCCCTGCTTGACATCTACAAGCGACTTCGTCCAGGTGAGGCCGCCAACGAGGAAGCTGCGAAGCAACTCGTCTTTGGCCTCTTCTTTGACGTCAAGCGATACGATCTTGGAAAGGTTGGCCGCCGGTTCTTGAACCAGCGCCTTGGCCTCGACATTCCGTTGCCCACTCGTTCATTGACTGCAGAAGACCTTGCTGGAATTCTGAAGGCAATGCTGCCGTACGTTCGACGTGAGGCAGAGCGCGACGACATTGACGACCTTAAGAACAAGCGCGTCCGAAGCGTTGGAGAACTCCTCCAGTCGCAGCTTCGACTCGGCTTTGTTCGAATGGAAAAGGTTGCTCGTGAGCGAATGACTTCCACGGACCAAGAGAATCTCTTGCCTGGAATCATCCTCAGCGTCAAGCCGGTGAGTGCTTCCATTAAGAGCTTCTTCAGCAGTAACCAGCTGTCGACCTTTATGGACCAGACGAACCCGCTGTCTGAGATCACGAACAAGCGACGACTTTCGTCTCTTGGACCGGGTGGTCTTCAGCGAACAAGCGCCAAGCTTGAAGTACGCGACGTCCACCGTTCGCACTACGGTCGAATCTGTCCGATCGAAACCCCTGAAGGTCCGAACATTGGTTTGATCTCGCAGTTGACCAGCCACGCACGGGTTGACGAATTTGGATTCATCCAAACTCCTTACCGCGTCGTGAAGGACGGCTACGTCACTGGCGATGTTATCTACATGACGGCGCAAGAAGAAACGGGTCAGCTCGTTGCTCCTGCCGACGTTGATACCGATAGCACAGGTCTGATTAGGGCGGAGCGAGTTCAAGTTCGATCTGCTGGTGCTGACGTTGGTGGTGCAAGCTACCCGACGGTCAACCGGTCGCAGATCCAGCTGATGGACGTTGCCCCCGTGCAGATCATCTCCGTTGCAACCTCGCTCATTCCGTTCCTAGAGAACGACGACGCGAACCGTGCCCTTATGGGTGCGAACATGCAACGCCAGGCCGTTCCTTGTCTCCGATCGGATGCTCCGGTTGTTGGTACAGGCTACGAAGGTCGCGCCGCCGTTGACTCTGGTGCAGCGTGTGTTGCGCTCAATCCTGGTGTCGTTGAATACGTCACTAGCCTAGAGATTCGCGTTCGACGAGATGATGGCGTACTTGACGTTTATCCGCTGATGCACATGGTGCAGAGCAACAAGTCAACCTGCTTCTCGCAGCGACCGGTCGTTGACCTTGGTCAGCGAGTGCTGTTGAACGATCCACTCGCAGATGGCCCGTGCGTTGACGGTGGTCAGCTTGCTCTCGGCCAAAACGTGCTTGTCGCGTTTATGCCGTGGAACGGTTACAACTATGAAGACGCGATCCTGATCTCAGAGCGCATGGTGAAGGACGACGTTTACACGTCAATCCACATCGAGCGACACGAGACCGAGGCCGTTGACACGAAGCTTGGACCGGAAGAAATCACCCGAGATATTCCGAACGTCGGCGAGGAAGCCCTGAAGGACCTCGACGAAAACGGAATCATCCGAATCGGTGCTGAGATTCGACCTGAAGACATCCTTGTTGGAAAGGTTGCTCCTAAGGGCCAAGTCGAAATGACCGCCGAAGAGCGACTGATCATCGCGATCTTTGGTAAGAAGGCAGAAGAAACACGAGACGTATCGCTCCGACTCCCGCACGGTGAGAAGGGCGCAGTCGTTGACGTGAAGGTCTTCAGCCGCTACAAGTATCTTTCGCCGTCGATCAACTACATCTATAAGGAATCCAAGAAGCGCGAGCGACTCATCTGCGATCGCACCGAAGAGCCGCTGCTCCAGATTCCTGGCGATGAGTTGCCAGCCGGTACGAACATGACTGTCCAGGTCTACACTGCCCAAAAGCGAAAGCTGATGGTCGGTGACAAGATGGCCGGACGCCACGGAAACAAGGGAGTTATCTCCAAAGTTCTCGCTGTGGAAGACATGCCGTTCCTTGCTGACGGAACTCCAGTAGACATCGTTTTGAACCCGCTTGGTGTTCCGAGCCGAATGAACATCGGTCAGATCCTTGAGACTCACCTTGGCTACGTCGGCAAAAACCTTGGCATCAAGTATCGATGCCCTGCATTCGAAGGCGCAACCGAGCACGAGATTCTGGACGAGATGGATCGACTCGCTGAGTCGATGCGAATCAAAGCCCTCGCGGCATACGTGAAGACTGAACTCTTCATCAATGTGCGCTTCGAGAAGGACGAGACGCTCGATAACGCGATGACGAAGGTCGAGAACGCACTTCGTGCCCTTGGCGCGAACGGTCTTGAGCGAATTTCACGAATCGTGGCTGGACCTCCGGTCAAGACGATGGCAGAATATCTCGATGTCACGCTGGAAGACTTTATTCCTGAAGTGATCGAAGACGAAGTGGACGAAGCTCCTCTGAACACGGAAGAAGAAATCTACCTTTCGATCATGCAAAGGATCGAAACCAACGTCTTTATGCGCGCTGGCATTGAGCCACGAAGCATGAAGTCTTGGGTCCGAGATGGCCTTTCCGGAGAGCGGGTGCCTAACCCAATCACGGTCGGAATCATCTACATGCTCAAACTTGAGCACCTTGCCGATGAGAAGATCCACGCTCGCTCGATCGGACCATACTCGCTCGTCACCCAGCAGCCGCTTGGTGGTAAAGCACAGTTTGGTGGTCAGCGGTTTGGAGAAATGGAAGTGTGGGCGCTTGAAGCTTATGGCGCAGCGTACACGCTCCAAGAGCTTCTTACGATCAAGTCGGACGACGTCAACGGCCGAGTTAAGGCGTACGAAAGCATTGTCAAGGGCGAAGCAATCGCAGAGCCCGGCGTGCCCGAGTCGTTCAAGATCTTGGTCAACGAACTCCGCTCGCTCTGTTTGAAGGTTAGCGTCGAAGACGTCCACAACAAGGAGCTCCCGCTCCGAGATCTGGACGAACTCTCAGGCGGCCACGACGACATGCGCCTCGCTCGATCAGTCGGCTTCTTCAACTAAGCCACCGAGAAACCCCCTTCTTCATGCGCAAGCAAGAGGAAGGGTTTTTTTACGTTTACTTGACCGAGCGGATGAAAATGATTCCCTCGGACAGGCAGACGAAGTTGCGGGTCGGGATTAGCAACGGCAACGAAGTTCAGTCGCGTCGAGGACTCTGCAAGCACAGCACGAGCATCAGAGGAGCAACCATCAACCTTTATGGTAACACGGATGTTCGCCCTACGAAAATGAACATCTCTCAGCTCGTCGAACTCTCTTGGTCGAGGCCAGTCGTGATTGGTCATCGAGGGTCACCTTCAACTCATGCCGAGAACACCATGGGATCCTTTGTGGAGGCGTATCGAGCGGGTGCCGCGATGGTGGAGTGCGATGTCCACGTTTCAGCGGATGGCGATGTTGTGATCCTCCACGACGAAATGCTCGACCGAACGACCACTCTGCGAGGGCCGGTATCGGACATCTCGACGCGGGAACTCGTCTCAGCCAACGTCCCGCTGTTATCCGATTTGCTTGGGCTCGGAGAGCCGGTTGTCGTCGAATTCAAAGGCGGTCAGGACGTTGTTCGGCTGACGATCAGGGAAATCCAGCGGCACTCTGCGGAGGGTCGTACCGTGCTTTTCGGATTCCATCGACCTCACCTTTTGGAGGCACGCGAACTTAGCGAAACTCAATTCTTGGCGTTGCTCCTGGGCGGACCTGAGGGGGACACGAACTCCCTCCTGCGCGGCCTTGTTGACGACCGGATCGATGCACTGGCGTTGCACCATTCCTCAATCACCGCAGATCTAGCTCGAGAATGTCGCGAAGCTAAAGTTCCGCTCTTCGCCTGGACTGTTCCGCCAGGCGAAGAGGTGACTCGTCTACACGAGGTCGGTGTGAACTTCATCATCACCGACCACCCACAGTTTGTGACTAGGCAACTAGAGGACTAGCCCAGTGCTTCGCAGTGTTTCTTGAGCCCCTCGGCTTCAAGCTCAAGGAATCGACCCGTCATCTTCGCAAACGCCGCGGCGAGGACTTTTCCAACTGTGCCCTGATATTCAAATTCCAATCGCACCAGGCTCCTGCCCTTGTCGCGCTGCACTCGATGGTCCGCAATTGTCTTCATCCCTGGTCCAATTGCTTCCCACACGAAGCGATTCGAGGAAAGCTTCGTGACCGTGTAAATCCCCGCAGGTAGTCCTGGTTGCTTAACCTTAAAACGCGCACCCGCCTTCAATTCGGGATCCCCAAGAGCTTGCACCTTTTTGACCGTCGGCGTCCATGTCGGCCAGGCGCGGACGTCTTTCATCACGCCCCAAACCTTCTCAAGTGGTGCATCAATCATTATCTCATGGGTGAATTTGGTGGACATCTAGAGTGAAAGCTACCCAAGAATTGCAGAGCATGGAGGACTGTCGGATGCCGGAGGAGTGAGGTGCGCAAAGGATTCGCGCGACGACCACCAACCACGACGTCCTGACGCTGACAAAGCCTGAAAAATGTCTCCTTTGTGAGTGAATATCGAACGTGGGGATAGTGCGGATCTTCCGGCGCAGAGTCGGTGGAGAGACAAATGACAAACAATTCGAAAGACGCAAACCTCAATCAGGAAAAGGGACCCACATTCCGAATCGCAACCCTTGAGGAGCACAAGGCCATGGCCGAACAAGGGTCGGTGCTGACATTTCGCCCGAACTTCCCCCGCCGGAGTTCAAAGCTTCAAGCTGAGAACAAATCCGTTGAGGATGGGACTGAAAAGTCGTGACTTCTCAAAGCCGGCTCCCGGCCCCCTGAAGGACGAGAGTAGGACCGGATCACGAAACTTCGCGCTATCCGAGACTGCCGGTTCGGTGGAGTCCCAATCCATAAACCGGTTCGGGTAGAATCTCTTATTGCGCGTCCGCCTGCCTGACCGGTTGGTGGATGCGCAAACGAGCTTCGCAGTGTGGCGGTCCTGACGACCCTGCTTGTCATTACAGACGAGGGCAACGTCGCGTAGGTGTCACGCAAATGAAGCAAAGGAGTTAAAACATGCTCTCAGGAATTCTGGGAACGAAGATTGGAATGACACACCTCTTTAATGAAGAGGGGAAGATGGTGCCGGTAACCGTAATTCAAGCGGGTCCCGTCTACATCACGCAATTAAAAACAGAAGAAGTTGACGGTTACACTGCGGTGCAGGTTGGATTTGGCGATGCAAAAGAAAGCAAGCTGACCTTCCCGAAGTTCGGTCACTTGAAGAAGGCTGGTCTCGAAAAGAATCTCCGAACACTGAAGGAGTTTCGAGTCAAGTCTGTTGAAGGTTTGTCTCTGGGTCAAGTAATTACTGCGGATATGTTCGCTGAGGGTGAAGTAGTCACCGTCACCGGCACAAGCAAGGGTAAGGGCTTCCAGGGCGGCGTTAAGCGCTACCACTTCAAGGGACAACACATGACCCACGGTTACATGACCCACCGACGTCCGCTCTCGAGCGGTGCGACTGGTCCTCAGCGCGTCTTCAAAGGCGTTCGCAAGCCGGGTCGCATGGGTGGTGACACGATTACCCAAAAGGGTCTCAAAGTGGTCAAGGTCGACGCCGAGCGCAACCTCATTCTCATCGATGGTAGCGTGGCAGGTCCTTCTGGCGCGCTCGTTACTATCAACAAGGTGGAGCGGTAAACCATGGCTGAACTAGAGATTAAATCGAAAGCTGGTAAGGCTGTTGGCAAGCACACGGTGAGCGAGAAGATCACCGGCGCAAAGGCGAACATGACGAGCATCCACCGAGTTGTGGTTGCGGAAGAGTCTAACTCTCGTCAGGGAACGCAGTCCGCACAGACTCGAAGCGAAGTCCGTGGCGGTGGCGCCAAGCCGTACAAGCAGAAGAAGACCGGCAATGCCCGACAAGGTACACGCCGTGCTCCTCACTACGCCCACGGTGGTGTAGCTCTCGCTGTCAAGCCTCGCGACTACGATAAGAAGGTCAACAAGAAGGAGCGACGAGCAGCCCTCATCGCAGCTTTGAGTGCACAGGTCGAAAGCGGAAACGTGATCGTTGTGGACCAGATTGTTTTTGCAGAAGCAAAGACCAAACAAGCTACCGACATGCTTACCGCGCTCGGCCTTGGAAATGAGCGACGAGTTCTCGTCATTCTTCCCGAGTACGACGCGACCACGTACAAGTGCTTCCGCAACCTCCCGAATGTAGAGGTTCGAACCGCTCCAGCTTCAACGGTTGGCGGGAAGGAAGCTCCGAAGACGGCAGTGTTCTCAACTCGAGATGTGCTGGTTTCGCGAAAGATCGTGGTTGCTGCTGATGCGCTTTCGCGCATCGAGGAGGTTTGGGCCAAATGAAGAGTCCTTATCTAGTTATTGTTGCTCCCCACATTTCTGAAAAGTCGGTTGCTCTTTCTTATGGCGATCCGTCAGTTCGAGATGAAAAGGATCTCGTTCGCAAGTACACGTTCATCGTGGACAACGACGCGAACAAACTCGAAATCAAAGCCGCAATCGAAGCCATCTACAACGATGGCAAGAAGAAGGAAGATGCGATCATCGTCACTTCCGTCCGAACGATTCGCGTGCTTGGCAAAAAGCGACGCCGCGGGCAGAAGAGCTCGGGTTACGAGCCAAATCGAAAGAAGGCCGTGATCACGCTTGCCAAAGGTCAAATGATCGAGGACTACGGAGTCTAAACCATGCCGACGAGAAAAAGTAATCCAACCTCTCCAGGCCGACGTTTTCTGATCACGGGTGACTACTCCGAAATCACGAAAAGTAAGCCAGAAAAGAGTCTAAAAAAGCCGAACTACAAGTCGGGTGGTCGAAACAGCTACGGCCGAACGACCTCGTTTAATCGAGGCGGCGGAAACAAGCGAGCCTACCGAATCATCGACTTCAAGCGAGATAAAGACAACGTTCAGGCAAAGGTTGCCGCGATCGAATACGATCCGAACCGAACCTGTCGTATCGCTCTTCTTCACTATCTTGATGGTGAGAAGCGCTATATCCTCGCTCCTCGAAATCTTGAAGTGGGAACTCGAGTGGAAAGCGGAGAAGGTGCAGACATTCTGCCCGGCAACGCTCTTCCGCTGAAGAACATCCCGCTCGGTACGCTCGTTCACAACGTTGAGCTTCAGCCCGGCAAAGGCGGCCAAATGGTCCGCGCTGCTGGAATGTCCGCCCAGGTGATGGCGAAGGAAGGCAGCTATGTCACCCTTCGACTTCCTAGCGGAGAAATGCGAATGGTCCACAACCGCTGCCGCGCAACCGTTGGCGAAGTGGGTAACGCAGAGCACGAGAACGAATCGATTGGTAAGGCTGGTAAGAACCGAGGACTCGGTCGCAAGCCGCACGTTCGCGGTGTTGTCAAGAGCCCACGCGACCACCCTCACGGTGGTGGTGAAGCCAAGTCGCCAGTCGGACGTAAGAAGGGTCCGGTTGACCGATGGGGCAACAAGGCGCTGGGAACCAAGACACGAAAGAATAAGCGCACTAACAAGTTCATCGTCAGACGACGAGGTGCAAAGTAAGGCTAGGAAAGTGAGCGGGCTTAGCCCGCTCCCGTCCTGGCAGTGGTGCACTGTCCGCTCGAGCAATCGAGTTCAGGACAACACGGGAGATTAATGGCAAGAAGTTTAAAGAAAGGATTTTTTGTGGACGAACACCTTATGAAGAAGGTGGACGCCCTCAATGCAGCTGAAGAGAAGAAGCTGATCAAGACCTGGAGTCGTCGATCGACGATCACTCCGGACATGATCGGTCACACCTTTGCTGTGCTCGATGGCCGAAAGCACGTTCCGGTGTTCATCACCGAGAACATGATTGGGCACAAACTCGGAGAGTTTGCTCCGACCCGAACTTATAAGGGTCACGGCGGCTCACTTCCAGACAGGGGGACCCGACTGCGCTAAAGGTAAAATGAGCGGTCTTGCTTAAGGGTTTTGAACCTGAAAGCACACGAGAGACTGCTCGGCAGAGGTAACAAAAGATGGAAGTTCGAGCAACTACTAAATATTTGAGAGTGCAGCCGCGAAAGGTTCGCATTATTGCGGACGAAGTGCGTGGCAAGAAGGCGGTTCACACTGCATTCCTGCTTGCGAACCACCGTAGCAAGAGCGCTCACCTCCTTCGAAAGGTTCTAATTTCGGCCATCGCAAACGCGGCTGAGAATCACGGAATCTCTTCGGAGAATTTGCAGATCACCACGATCTATGTGGACGAAGGCCCTCGCCTCAAGCGAATCCGAGCCCGGGCCCAAGGTCGAGCCAACCGAATCCTGAAGAAGACCAGCCACATCACGGTTGGCGTGGAAGAAGTTGACGGTCTGAACGACGTGGTCAAGCCGCACGGCACGAAAGCCAAGCCGCGACCCACATTTGGAACCAAGTCACGACGTGGCGCACGGCCGGCTGCAGCAGCAGCACCTAAGGCTGAG
>JBBRHU010000040.1:0-15090 GCA_038222255.1 Fimbriimonadales bacterium
GAACTCTGCCTCGCCCGACTGCGAGGGTGCTCACCACAACTCACAATCTGGGGGGTCTCCGCGACACTAGGAAATACCGAAATCGCCATGCACACCCTTCTCGGGCCCGAATTGGCCGCAACCGGAACCCTCATCAGGGGAGCTCCCGGGAAGGAAATCGTGATCGACACCCTTTTGCCGACGAGCATGGAAAGATTTCCGTGGGCGGGCCACTTTGGAACTCAAATGATCCCGAGTGTCATCGAAGCGATTGAGGAAGGGGAGACCTGTTTGATCTTCACAAACACCCGCGCGCAGGCCGAGATTTGGCACCAAACCTTCCTGCGTGCGAAGCCGGAGTGGGCTGAACTGCTCGGCCTTCACCATGGCTCACTTGATAGAGCGGTTCGAGATGACGTTGAGGAAGGGCTGAAATCAGGACGTCTCCGAGCCGTTGTCGCAACCTCAAGTCTTGATCTTGGAGTTGACTTTAGCCCCGTCGATCGCGTGATTCAGATTGGAACGCCAAAGGGGGTCGCACGATTACTCCAGCGTGCTGGTCGAAGTGGACACCAGCCAGGCAAGGTCAGCCGCGTTACCTGCGTCCCGACCCACGCGTTCGAACTTGTCGACATTGCCGCCGCCCGCGAAGCTGCGCTTGCGGGGAAAATTGAGTCGAAAGATGCAATTTATCGGCCTCTCGACGTTCTAGCCCAACACTTGGTCACATTGGCCGTCGGGGAGGGCTGGATAGAGGAGGAGATGCTCGCGGAGGTACGGAGCACTTCTTCTTTTGCCGAACTTTCCGATGAAGAGTGGAACTGGGTGCTCGATTTTGTGGTTCGTGGAGGGAGTTCGCTCCAGGCTTATCCCGAATTCCGACGGGTTCAGCTTGACGCCTTGGGTCGTCACAGGGTGCTAGACAAAGATATCGCCCAACGACACCGAATGTCGATCGGAACGATTGTGAGTGACGCGGCGATGAGCGTCCAGCTTGTGGGCGGTGCGAGACTCGGCACGGTCGAGGAGAGCTTCCTCTCGCGACTCCAACCAGGGAACCGTTTCACCTTCGCCGGCCAGCTCCTCGAATTCGTTCGGATCAAGGACATGACTGCCTTCGTCAAAAAGACCCGGCGCCGAGACGGTCTCGTGCCTAGGTGGGCGGGTGGAAGGTTGCCGCTCAGTTCAGAACTTTCCAGAGCGATTCGGATTGAACTCGACCTGGCATCCCACGGGGAGCTTCGATCCGTCGAAATGGAAGCTGTGGCTTCGATCCTAGAAGTGCAAGCAAAGTGGTCACGAATTCCGGAATTTGACGACTTCCTGATCGAAGAAGTCCAATCGCGCGAGGGTTACCACCTGTTCTTCTTTCCGTTTGAGGGCCGGCTCGTTCACGAAGGTCTGGCCGCGCTGTTCGCGTTAAGGCTCTCGCGGGAGATGGAAATCACGTTTTCCATGGCGTCTAACGACTACGGTTTTGAATTGCACGCTGAAACGCCGATCCCATTCAATGGCGACATGTTGGTGGGTCTGCTCAGCAATCGAAACCTCGCAGAAGATATCGTCGAGAGCCTTAATGAGGTGGAGATGGCTCGAAGACAATTCCGTGAGATCGCCCGGATTGCCGGTCTGATTTTCCAGGGCTGCCCTGGGATGCACAAGTCTGCAAAGCAGGTCCAGGCGTCAAGCGGCCTGTTCTTCGATGTCTTCTCGCGCTATGACCCAGACAACATGCTCCTACGCCAAGCCCACCGTGAAGTGCTCGAAAAACAGCTTGAGCATAGTCGAATGGCCAAGACCCTCTCACGACTACGGGAGAGCCGGTGGGTGATCACTCAGCCCCCCAAACCCACTCCTCTCGCATTCCCGATCCTCGTAGACCGACTGAGAGATACCCTCTCCAACGAAAGCCTGACGACTCAAATTTCCAGGCTGGTATCCGAACTCGAGACCGCCGCGGGGGAGTGAGCCCTTTTTGCAAGGATAAACGTGACGATGCGCTCGACTCCAAAAGTCACCAAAAGCCCAACGATCCACCCCAGCCCCACCTGCCAGGGGAAATGGACGCCGTTGTAGATCCTGCTCAACCCCGTCAACAGGGCAATGACTGCCCAGGGTAATCCCCACCTCCATCCAAGACACATCCAGAAAGCAAGCGCTGCCGCCGCCATGTTTGCGCTGTGAGACGATGCCGTCCCGAACCCGACTTGGTCAGATTTCTTTCCAATTCGAAGGATCACTTCGGTCATTTCTGGATCTTTGAATGGTCGAACCATCGGAAAGAGAGTCTTTAACAAAGTGCACGTGCCGTCTGATATCAGAAAGCCTACGAGCGCGACAACGACGGCCTTGCGGTGGGAACCTCCGCGCCAGAACAACCATCCAACTAAGATAAGAAGTATGAGTTTTGTCGGCAGATAGTTTAGGCCTTGGCTCATGAACCGCATGAGCGGAGCCCAAAATTCGTCGGCATGATTTATGCGATAGAAAATCGTATGGTCAACCGACATGGCGTAGGAAGTTTACACGGAGCAGGAATGAGTGCACTTGCAAGAGTCTGTGCTAGACAGCTCTGGTTCATAACCCTATGGATCATGAGACGGCGTTGGATTTCAAGTATTCAACGTTGGGCGATCAATCGTGCACCTGCTGAGCGGCGGGCTAAAGCGATCGAGGGGTTGAAAAAGCAAAACCGGTTCGCAAGAAGAATCGGCCTTCCGTTGATGACGTTCGTGATGAATCTTTGCCTAGCGTCAATCTTTCTCAACATCATTTACCACGCCGCACTATCGTTCGTCGAGAGTGGAGCACTCGATGTTCCCGACGCGATTCGTGAGCGGGCTGCCCTTCAGGGCCAATGACATGTTGATCTCGTAAGCTAAACTTAGTCTTATGCGACTGACCGTTCCCCAAGGCAAGACTCTGCGAGGGGAGCTTCAGGTCCCGAGCGATAAATCACTCACTCACCGAGCGCTGATGTTTGGTGCAGTTGCAACCGGAGAGTCCATCGTTCGAAGTCCGCTCCGGGGCGAGGACTGCATGTCCACCCTTAGGTGTCTCAACCAACTCGGACTTCGCCACGAGTGGATCGAATCCGAAACTCTTCGACTGATCCCGACGGCGGAATGGACGCAGCCTAAGTCCGACCTCGACTGTGGAAACAGTGGGACGACGATGCGACTCCTCGCCGGTCTAGTCGCCAGCCGGCCCATCAACGTCCGAATGACAGGCGACCATAGCCTTTCTCGACGTCCGATGAAACGCATCGCCGAGCCTTTGAGGTTGATGGGTGCGACGTTTGATGGTGAATCTCCGCCCCTCACAATTCAAGGCGCCCAACTGACTGCGATCGAATACCATTCGCCCGTCGCGAGCGCCCAGATCAAAAGTTGCATCTTGCTAGCCGGTCTCCGAGCTACCGGCAAGACGATCCTCCACGAACCAAGCCCAAGCCGCGACCACACAGAGCGAATGCTCACCGCACTTGGTGTCCACCTCAATACCGAGAACGGCATTTCGATGGAAGGCGGTCAATCGCTCTCACCTTTCACTTTCACTGTCCCGGGCGACATAAGTAGCGCTGCATTCGCCATGGTCGGAACCGCGATTCAGCCTGGCTCCGAGGTGACCTTCCGCAGACTCGGAATGAATCCATCAAGAACTGGCATCCTCGATGTCTTCACCCGAGCGGGAATCCCTTGGGAGGCAAGCAACTCCCGACTAGAACTCGGAGAACCCGTTGCCGACGTCATCGTAACGGCGTCTGGCCACATCAAGCCGTTTGTCATCGAAGGTGCGATGGTCCCTAGGCTCATCGACGAGATTCCCGTGCTTGCCCTGCTTGCGACCCAGGCTGAAGGTCGAACCGTAATCCGAGATGCAAAAGAATTGAGAGTAAAGGAAAGCGACCGGATCGCGATCGTCGCCGAAGCCCTGACCCGAATGGGCGCGAAGATCGAGGCGACGGAAGACGGATTCATCATCGACGGTCCGACCCGGCTTACGGGAACCACAGTTAATTCGGATGGCGACCACCGAATCGCAATGACGTTCACAGTCGCCGGCCTTATCGCTGACGGATCCACGGAGATCCTCGGCGCTGAGTCGATCTTGACTTCGTATCCAAATTTTGAGTCCGACCTACGAGGCCTCCTTCATGAGTGAGCTAGTTATTGCAATCGATGGACCCGCAGGAGCGGGCAAGAGTACAGTCGCCAAACTCCTCGCTCGCGATCTGGGAATGAGTTTTCTGGATACCGGCGCAATGTATCGGTGTCTTGCACTCAAGGCGCTCCGCCTCGGTATTGGTCCAGAAGAGGCAGACAAGCTAGAGTCGCTCCTCCACGAGACGGAAATCTCATTCGGAGTTGGCGAGCCTCAGCCAGTATTTCTCGACGAAGAAGAAGTCACCGACGCTATCAGATCGCTCGAAATGGGTGAACTTGCTTCTCAAGTCAGTCAGCATTCTGGTGTTCGACGACAGATGGTCCGCCTCCAACAAACTTATGTCGCGAAGGGTGGAGTCGTGCTGGAAGGAAGAGACGCCACAACCGTGATCGCCCCCAAGGCAACGGTTAAGGTCTATCTGACCGCTTCGCTCGAAGAGCGTGCAAAGCGTCGCCACCTAGAACTTGAAGCAAAAGGGCAGACCGATCATTACGATGAAGTTAGACGGCAAGTCCTTAATCGAGATCATCGAGATATCAGTAGAGACGACTCTCCGCTCTCTGTTGCCCCTGGAGCGACCATCGTAGAGAGCGCCAATTTAAGCATCGAGGACGTGAAGAACGCAATCATTGCCTTGATTCCAGCCCATCTTAACCCCCTAATTTCCTAATGAGCAAGCCTACAAAAGACAAAAAACTCAAGATCGAGCGCACGACCGTCAAGCGCGTGATGAGCCTCTACGCACCGCACAAGTGGGATGTCATCAAGATGATGTTCTCCATTGCTTTGGGTGTGCTCCTCGGTGTTGCACCGCCATTCCTTCTGAAAATAATCATCGACGAGGGAGTCGGTAAAGCCAACCTCGGGATCATCAGCGAGTATTCGGTCCTCACGATCGTCTTAACACTTCTCGCCGCTGGAGCGACATTGCTTTACGGCTACCAGAGTGTTGTGATCGGGCAGAAGATCATGTGTACGCTTCGGTACAAGCTCTTCACCCACCTGCAAGGCATGTCGCTCCGGTTCTTCACGAGCACTCGAACCGGCGATATCCAAACCCGGCTCATCAGCGACGTCGGCGGCGTCCAATCTGTACTTAGCAACACGATCGTTGACGCACTCAGCAACATTGCGATCGTCATTTCCGCAATCATCGCGATGGTGGTGATGAGCTGGAAACTCACAGCCCTCGCGATCGCCTTGATCCCCGTATTTGGATTTTTTGGAAAGTGGGTCGGCGAGTTTTCGCGCAAGGTGACCCAAGGAGTCCAAGAGCAGACGAGCGAAATGAACTCGCTGATGCAGGAAAATCTCTCCGTTAGCGGAGCGCTTCTAGGCAAAACAATCGGACGTGCGGATGTTCTCGCAGCGAAGTTTGACAAGGAAAATCAGACCCTTGCTGGCTGGCAGATCAAGGCTTCCATCCTGCAGTACGTCTTCTTCGGCATGATCCGGATGATCACTCAGGTGATCCCCGCGCTGATTTACTGGCTCGCAGGTTGGCTGCTCACACAAGGAGACAAGACGATCACCGTCGGTATGTTGGTGGCATTCTCGGCTCTGCAGACTCGAATGTTTTTCCCGCTCACCGGCATCATGGCCTTGCAGGTTGAAATTCTTCGATCCATGGCGCTGTTCGATCGAATCTTTGAGTACATGGATGCCCCCCACGACATCCAGCAAGCTGCGACTGCGCTACCGATAACGCGAGCGAAAGGTTCTGTCGAGTTCAGCGGCGTCGGATTCAAATACGACCAATCTGGCGAAGAGTGGACTCTGAAGGACATCAACTTCAAATGTGAGTCAGGTCAACTCGTAGCCCTCGTAGGCCCAAGTGGCGCTGGCAAGACGACGATCACCTACCTGATCCCTCGCCTCTACGACGTGGATGAAGGGACGGTCTTGATCGACGGAATTGATGTTCGAGACTACAACCTTGATGATCTGTCGAAGAATGTCGGCGCGGTCACTCAGGAGACTTACTTGGTTCACACGACGATCAAAGAGAATCTTCGAATTGCACGGCCAGAAGCGACGGATGCCGATCTCGTTGATGCGTGTAAGGCAGCGGCAATTCATGACCATATCGCAGGCCTTGCCGAAGGCTACGACACGGTGGTTGGAGAGCGGGGCTACAAATTGAGCGGAGGCGAGAAGCAACGCCTCGCCATTGCTCGAGCGATCTTGAAGAACCCGCCGATCTTGATTCTCGATGAGGCCACATCCGCACTCGACACCGCTTCGGAGCGGCTGATCCAGAACTCGTTAAACGGCTTGATGAAGGGCCGGACAACCTTTGCGATTGCTCACCGGCTCTCAACGATTCTGAGAGCCGATCTGATCTTGGTCGTGCAGGATGGCCGAGTTGTTGAGCGAGGTAAGCATGATGAGCTACTCGCTCTGAGTGGCTTGTATCGCCGACTCTACGACGAGCAGTTTAGGGGCGAGGCGAACCAAGTCTAGATCAGCTCGGCCGTTAGGCCGCCAGCATGGGAGGCTGTCACTCGGACGGTGGTCAGCCTTCCTTCACGCCCTGGCGATCCAGGGAACTGCACTTGCTTGAAGTCCCGCGAATAACCTTGTAAGACCGCAGGATTTCTCGACGAGGGGCCTTCCACAAGCACTTCAACGGTGTGGCTAACGAATGTCGCGTGAATCGATTGGCTAATCTCGCTCTGGGTGGCCAGGAGGCTATTTAGTCGCGCTTTTTTCACTTCGTCCGGGATCTGGTCGGTGCGATCACCCGCTGGGGTTCCTGGCCGAGTTGAGTACGCAAACATGTAGGCGCTGTCAAATCGAATGCGCTCCATGAACTTCCGCGTGTTCTCGAACTGCTCGTCCGTTTCTCCGGGGAAGCCAACGATCACGTCGGTGGTGATCGATACTCCAGGGACTTCCGACCGAAGTTCGTTCACAATCTTCTCAAACGAATCCGTGGTGTAAACGCGGTGCATCGCCTTCAACATCTCGTCGTCGCCAGACTGGACCGGCAGGTGACAATGCTCCATCACCTTCGAGTTGTCGCGAATGACCTCGATCAGATCTGTTTTGAAGTCGCGTGGATAAGGTGAGGTGTAGCGAATCCGCTCAAGCCCGTCGATCTCCGAGAGCTGGGTCAGGAGTTGCGAGAACGGCACTCGCCCTTCTAGCAAATTCTTTCCGTACGAGTTCACGGTTTGCCCAAGCAACGTGATCTCGCGAGTTCCTTGCTCGACCAAGGCGCGCACCTCAGCCAGAATATCCTCTGTCGGTCTTGATCGCTCACGGCCGCGAGTGCTTGGCACGATGCAGAAAGTACAGAACTTGTCGCAACCGTATTGAATCGGAACGAACGCCTTCAGCTTTCTCGCCCGAGCGACATTCCTTTGCGGGACATCGGTGACGATCGAACCTTTTCGTTCCGGCAGGTCGATTCGCTTTCGGAAACGACGCTTCTGCGCTGCTTCTTCGACCAGTCCGGGGATTGCAGATAATTGTCCGGTGCCGACAACGAAGTCGACGTGCGGGGCACGTCGATGAATTTCATCTGCACGAACTTGCGCCATGCATCCCGCCACGCCAATGATCACGTTTGGCCTTGCGCGCCTCAGTGCCGCAAGTTCGCCTAGAAACGAGAACGCCTTATCCTCAGGCTTTTTGCGCACAGAACAGGTGTTGAGCAAAATGACTTCTGCCTGTAGCGGGCTCTCCGTTGGAGAGTAGCCAAGCTGTTGCAGGTAGAGGCCGATCTGTTCGCTATCTTCCTCGTTCATCTGGCAACCCCACGTTTGAATAAAGTAGAGACCACGTTCGATTTGCGGACGATCTACAGGGCTGAGGCCAGGGCGGAGGAGCAGGGAGGGGACAGACATGACGTTCTGGTGGAGCCCTCAGGGTACCTCGCGTGAACTGATGTGGGAACGGATCAAGCCGTGGCCCTGTTAGACCGTATAATCCATGGTTGTGAAAGCGTCTCTCATCAATAGAATCCTGACTGTCCTTGGGTTCCTTGGTCTATTCATCTCAGGTTTCTTGAGCATTGCTCACACCGTTGGCAAGAGTATTCCCTGCGGCGAATCGGGTGGCTGTAACGATGTCCTCCAGCATCCTAGCGCCTACTGGGCTTCAATTCCGGTCGCCTATTTTGGGCTCCTTGCCTACGCGACCCTGACCGGCCTCGCCATCTACCGAGGAATGATGGGCGTCAACAAGACCAAGCCTCTCGCGCTTCTTGGCTTCTTCATTGCGATGGTCGGCGGAATTCTTAGCCTTTATCTTCAATATGTTTCCTACTCGCAGATCGGAAAGTGGTGCTATTGGTGCATCGGCTCTGCGGTAACGATGGTTGTCACCTGGCTCCTTTCTGCGATGCTTGTTCAAAAGGTCGACCCTGCCAAGGAAGATGAGCCGCGCTCAACAGTCGACAAGGCGATGGTCTTTGGGCTCCCTGCTGTGGTCGCAATTGCACTTGTGATTGGTTCACTGAGTCTTGGCGGCAAGCTTTCGCCGAAGCAAGATGTCGATATGTCGAAGATGGACCTACTCATTCCAGAGAAGGCACACATCTTTGGCGACAAGAATGCTCCCATAACGATCATCGAATTTGCCGACATGTTTTGTCCACCTTGTCGCGACATGACTCCTAAGGTGAAAAAGTTCGTGCTTGATCATCCAGGCAAGGTCAGAGTCATCTTCCGCCATTATCCGCTCTTCAAAATGCACAAGTTCGCAAGCGTTGCCTCAGCGATCTCTGAAATTGCGGATGAGAAGAACCTGTTCTTCGAGTTCGTTAAGGGCGCGATGGCGATCGATGACAAAACTGAAGTCGTTGATCCGCTTCTGAATCTTGCTCAGCAACTCGGACTGGATAAGGCTAAGGTCAAAGAGCGATTGATGGACGACAAGGACGTAGTCTTTGAGAAGATTCAGAGAGACCGAGACGCCGCTGGAAAGCTAGGCGTGATCTCAACCCCAACATTCTTCGTTTCGATCCGGGGCGGGGAAGCGACCATGATTGACATGAAGGAGCTCCTAGAACGACTAGAGCTGCCTCCGTACCGAGATATTTTGAACGGGAGCGCACCCCCTGTCAAGTAAGCCTGTTCTGGTTGCAATGTCTGGCGGCGTCGACAGCAGTGTCGCCGCTGCCGTGCTCGTCAAGCGCGGCTACGAAGTCATCGGCTTGACGATGCAGATTTGGCAAGAGAGTCAGACCGACCCTCGTCACGCAGGATGCTGTTCGTTGGGAGCAGTCGAAGATGCCCGGCGAGTCGCCCGAAAGCTCGGGATTGCGCATTACGTGATGAACTTCAAAGAGGAGTTTCGTGAGTCTGTCATTCAGAATTTCATTGACGAATACGCTGCAGGGAGGACGCCAAACCCTTGCGTACAGTGCAACAAGCACGTGAAGTTTGAGATTCTCCTGCAAAAGATGCACGAGCTTGGTTGTGGTCGCCTGGTGACCGGACACTACGCCCGAATCCGCCATGACAAGCCAACAGACCGTTATCGACTGATGCAGGCGAGAGCCAAAGACAAGGATCAGAGCTACGTCTTGTTCATGCTCGATCAGAACCAGTTAAAGTACTCCTGGTTTCCTCTTGGTGAGGCTGAGAGCAAGGCAAAAACTCGCGAGCTTGCCGCCGAACTTGACTTGTCCGTTGCGAATAAGCCCGACAGTCAGGAGATCTGCTTCGTAAGCGAGGCCGGCGGCTATAAGGAATTTCTTCGCGCCCAACGGCCGGACATCTTTGCTGGTGGCGAAATTGTCGATGCAGAGGGACGGACGGTGGGACTCCATGGCGGTGTCGCTGATTTCACCGTCGGTCAACGTCGAGGTGTTAAGATTGCCCAAGAGAAGCCGCTTTACGTCCTTGAACTCAAACCAAAGGAAAACAAGGTCGTCGTCGGCTCATCCGAAGCACTTCTCAAGTCGGAGGTGATGCTGACCGGGATGTACTGGGGCGTTGCAGATCCAGCGACCACCGGCGAACGGGTGATGGCCAAGATTCGCTACAACATGGAGCCAGCTAAGGCAACGCTTTTCGGAGGCGACACTCCTCGGCTCGTGTTCGACGAACCCGTCCGTGCAGTCACTCCAGGTCAGATTGCCGTTGCCTATCGGGGTAAGTCGGTCGCCGGGGGCGGCACTATCACCGGCAGTCGGTAGCGCGGTGGCTAGACTGAGTTATTGAGCACCGCTTCGAGGTCGGGCACGACGATGTGCCCCGAGATCAGGAAATCGGTTATCGACCGGTGATCTGATTGCGGGAGTCGTCGAGGGTTGGGGAAGATCGACTCCTCCTTGTCCGACTTCACGATAGGCGGAACGAACTCGGAAATGAGTTTCGGGAGTTTTTTGCCCAAGAACGATTTGAAGAAGGACCCTTCCATAATCTCCCGCCCCGTCAGCCTGATCTTGCGGTCACCCATTCCGATCCCATTGAACAGGTGAATTCGAATCTCCGAAACCAGGAGATCGACCTTCTTTGAATCTGTCCGAATCGCTTCTACATATTCGGGTCGAATTCGATCCGGAAGCCGCGCGAGGAGATTCCCGTACATCGAACCGCCAGTCGGAGTGGCGAGTAGCTCTAGGTGGATTGCCTCAAGGGGCGCGTCCATCTGTTGCAGGTAGTCGACGATCCTAGCTGCGATCTCTAGGGCAACAAGACCGCCCATTGAATGGCCGACAATGATGAGCTTCTTTAGCGAACTCTTGTGAGGGTAAGCGAATCGGAACGAATCCATTACGTGGTTTGCACCGTCTTCGAGGGTCCAAAATCGGGAGAAGGCATCGGTGGGCCAATCGCAACAGAACACGGACGCTTTCGTCCGAAGCGCTATTTGTCTGGGAGTTGATCGCGACTCCTCGTCGAGCTTCCACGCGAGGGCAGAATCAGATGCCAGACCATGCAGAAAAATCACTGCAGCCTCACCCTCTCGAATCTCGTAAAAAGGGAAGAGATGATCGTATACGCCTGCGTTTTCTGACACTAATCTCATTGTGTCGGATTCGAGAAGGCCCATGGGTGCCTTGAATTGGGGACCCTAAATTGAGCATAATGTCGTGTTAGGCAAACAGTCATGAAGCAAGGTATTCACCCAAGAACCCATCCCGTGCTTTTCGTTGACGGCGAGCATGAGTGGACGGGCGTTTCGACGCTTAAGACAAACCAGACTCGTGTCATCGATGGTATGGAGTACGGCATAGTCAACCTCGAAATCAGCGCATTCAGCCACCCGTTCTACACTGGCCAAAAGAAGTTGGTTGACACAGCTGGTCGAGTTGAGAAGTTTATGCGCCGCTACGGTCAGACCGCCAAGAAATAAGGTCTGCGCATGAAGCTGAACGTCAAGATCGCCATCGGTGTTTTGGCAATTGTCTCTTTCGGAGGGCTCATGGTTCTCCGGAAAGAGGCGAACGGCTTTCGGAACATCTTCAGCCTCACCTATTGGAGAGAGCGAGGAGCCGGTCGTGATCTTTACGTTCCCGCAAAGTCCATGCTCAAAATGGGACCGCGGAACCAGAAGGCGGTCCTTCTCACAATTGATGACGGACCCCATGAAAGCATCCTCCAGATGCTAAAGGCAATGAAGGATGAGGACGTCAAAGCGACGTTTTTCGTCGTTGGCCAACGGGTCAAAGAAAACCCCCAACTAGTTAAGAAGATGATCGAAGATGGGCACGAAGTTGCCAATCACTCGATGAACCACATCAGACTTGACACGCTGAAACCTGAACAGGTTAAGAACGAAATTAAGGACTGCGGGGACGAAGTTGAGAAGGCATGCGGAAGGCGCATGACGCTCTTCAGAGCGCCAGGCACTCGCATGACGGACGACATCATTGCCGAGATTAGGCGCCAGGGGTACACCATCGTGCACTGGACAGTTGGAGCTCAAGACTATGTTCCAGCGGCCACCAACGGTCACATGACGCCTGAAATGGTGAAATTGATCAACACGACACCGGACGAGGTTACCGAGCGTGTGCTCAAGCAAGTGAAGAATGGAGCAATCATTTTGCTCCACGATAACCCGGTGACTGCGAAGGCAATGCCGGCAATCATCAAGGGCATCAAGGAACGAGGTTTCCGATTCGTGTCTACGTCAGAGATGCTCGCAAGTCTGCCGACGCCGATTGAGCTTGTGGCAAATCCGATGGTAGAGCGACCTCGAGTCGCTGCTCGCTAAGCCGCTAGGGCAAACGAGGAAAGATAGTTCACCACGTCGTTTTCGGTGTCCTTCAGAATCGCCTCAAGCTCTTCGGGTGTCAGCCCAATCAGCGGGAGCAACTCATTTCTTTCGGCAGTCTGCACAGTCCACGCATCTGATCCGAAGCTCCGGGCGTTCGCGAGATGTTCTGCTAGGAGGAGGCAGGCCATCGCTCGGTCATGTGCGAACTGTTCTACGGGAGGTTCAAACTGGCTCGCGAACTCGCCAAAAATCGGAGGAAATCCCCAAGCCTTCATCATCGAGCTGAAGATGCCGTGAGTCGTGTGCCCCGTGAGTTCCGTGAACGCTGCTCGAAAGGTCAATTTTCGCATTGCTCCGTACTCCGCAACCTTGTCGTAGATGTTTGGAGCGACGATCGTCATGATCGCTATGTGAAAATCCTTCACCAAAGCGTATGCGAGAATCTGGTCTGGATCGTGCTTCTCGCTCTCGAAGGCCTTTCCTTTCGTCGCGAGAGAGGAAGCTAGCAAGCCAACAAACATTCCAGACTGACAGAGTCGTGACGGATCGAAGCGGGGTCGAGGCTTCATGATCCTGATGAAATGGTGTACTCCGAGAGCGAGCCCAAGATCATAAAGATGCTTCGTTCCTAGGCGATCAATTGCAACTTCAAGATTGTTTGGCAGTCCACATCCGCCGAAGGCGTGACAAGAGGAAATACGAAGTACCGATAGCGCAAGCGCCCGGTCGCTACTAATCATCCGCCGCAAAGGAGCTTGGTTCGTCTGCTCGGAACGCATGAGCCGTAGAAGGCGCTCGAGAAGGTCCGAGAGCTGAGGCAAGACGGAAGATCGGCTAACTAGTAGATTGAGTCGGTCAAATACTTCGCTTGATTGGCTCATATGCGGGGGGAACCCCTTCCATCACATATATCGGGATTTGGTCTGCACCGGCACATACCAGGTTCGAATCATGTCGAAAACACCGCAATCATCCTATAGCAAGGGACGGCAAGCGAGTCAGCCTAGCGAGTCTTCATAATAGGACTATGGCTTCACAGGATGCTCTATTCGCTAAGCACCGTCAATCGCTCGCTCAGAGCGACCCGGTGATCGCTTCGCTCATTCAAGAGGAGGAAGATCGCCAAAACAAAAATCTCGAACTTATCGCATCGGAGAACATTGCTTCGATGGCTGTGCGCGAGGCGATGATGAGCGTCCTGACTGATAAATACGCAGAGGGCTACCCCGGAGCGCGATATTACGGCGGTTGCGAAGTCGTTGACAAAGTAGAGAACCTTGCCCGCGATCGAGCGAAAGAGCTTTTTGGTGCTGAGTACGTTAACGTTCAGTGCCACTCTGGCTCCCAGGCTAACATGGCCGTCTATTTCACGTTTTTGAAGCCGGGTGACACTGTGATGGGAATGGACCTCTCCCACGGCGGCCACTTAACACACGGTTCTCAGGTCAATTTCTCTGGCCAGCTCTACAATTTCACGGCTTACGGGATTAACCCCGACACCGAGCGACTCGATTACGACCAAGTGGCAGACTCGGTGAAGAAAGTCAAGCCTAAGATGATCACTGTCGGCGCGAGCGCTTACTCAAGAGCAATCGACTTCAAGATCTTCCGGGAGATCGCTGACTCGGTGGGAGCCTTCCTCTTCGCCGACATCGCTCATCCCGCCGGACTGATCGCAACCGGGCAGCTCCCATCGCCCCTTCCTTATGCGCACGTCGTGACCAGCACCACCCACAAGACTCTTCGTGGCCCCCGGGGTGGAATCATCATGATGGGCAAGGATTTTGAGAACACGTTTGGGATCGTCGCCCCCAAGTCCGGCAGAACGAAGATGATGTCCGAACTGCTTGATTCTATGGTGATCCCAGGAATCCAGGGCGGCGCTTTGATGCACGTGATCGCGGCGAAGGCAGTTGGATTTCGTGAAAACTTGACACCGGAGTTTACGGAATACACCAAACAAGTGATCCGAAACGCTCAAGCACTCGCGAATGCTCTCATGAGCAGAGGCTTCCACATCATCTCCGGCGGAACCGACAATCACCTTTTGCTGGTCGACCTTCGAAATCAGGGAGTGACCGGCAAGGCCGCTCAGCTGGCACTCGATGAAGCAAGAATTACTTGTAACAAGAACTCCGTGCCGTTCGATGACAAGTCACCTTTGATCACAAGCGGAATCCGGCTCGGAACCCAAGCCCTGACCACTCGGGGAATGAAGGAACCAGAAATGGAGCAAGTCGCAGAATTGATCACGCGGGTCATTCACAACATCACCGACACAGAAAAGATCCATGCCATGCGATCTGAAGTTGAAGCGCTCTGCGGCAATTTCAAAATTCACTAAGCGAAAAGTGGTCCCCCCGCGCTCAGGAGTTCTGAGAGCGAGGGGACCGGCGAATTACTTCACCTTCTTCATCAGGATTTCGATCGCCTTGTCAAGCTGAGGATCGACGCCGGAGAAGTACTGTTCACGGGTTATCTCAACCTTCACATCTGGTTGCTGACCCATGTTCTCAAGCGGGGTTCCGTCCAGTCGATAGACGCCCGAAGTTGGCATTCTCGCTGAGGTGCCATCAACAAGTCGGAGACCGTAAGTCCAGATGACGTAGCCTGGAGTCGGCATTCCAACAAGCGTCGCCAAACCGCGTTGCCGCATCGCGTAGGGGAACATCTCAGCGTTTGAGAAGCTCGTCTCGGCGTGCATTACGACCGTCGGAATGTTCCAACTTTCGCCAGGGGCGGCGAGCGCCTCTTCGTTTCGATTTT
>JBBRHU010000041.1:0-14823 GCA_038222255.1 Fimbriimonadales bacterium
CTAAGCCTTGTCCGAAGCCCTTATCCTCGGAAGCGGGACAAGCAACGGTGTCCCCATGCTCGGCCACAGGTATCCAGAAGGATATCTTGACAATCCCAAAAACCATCGCACTCGCTCGTCGATGATCTTCCTCACCGATGGCGGGAATTTGCTTATCGATTGTCCACCCGAACTCCGCATCCAGTGTGCTCGGTTCGGGGTGTACGACATCGCGGCGACATTGATCACGCACACCCACGCAGATCACATCATGGGCATGGACGACCTTCGATCCATCTGCATGAAGACGCGGGCGCATATGCCTGTTTACACTCTGCCAAGGTACCAACGGGATATTCGACGAATCTTTGACTACGCGTTCATGGAACACCCGAGCACTCTCGCGGTGCCGAGGTTCGACCTCATCGACCTGCCCGATGAGATCGTGATAGGAGATCTCAAGATTCAGACCTTCTTGGTAGACCACGGCCCCTCGCCAGTTATTGGGTTAAGAGCGAACGGCTATGTCTACATCACCGATGTCGGGCATATTCCAGAGCCGGCGTGGAAGTTTCTCGAGGGAGTTGACGTCTTGGTTCTCGACGCGGTGAGGCTCGAGCCCCATCCGAACCATTTTCACTTTGACAAAGCGATAGAGGTTGCCCTCAAGATCGGTGCCCGGCAAACTTACCTAACTCACCTTGGGCACGATTACGACCACGATCGAACTGAAGCCAATTTGCCCCAAGGAATATCGCTGGCTTTTGATGGCCTTCGCATTCCACTTTAGCTTCGCCCGGTCAAAACCTGACACGATTGCTGAGTTTTCCCCTAACGGTCTCCAGGTAGCTTGCCAATAAGAACATTGGACCTCATGCAAATGGGGCCAGGATTGGTTGATGTCAAGAATCTTAGGGGGGCTGGCAGCGTTAATTGCGTTAGCATCAGGGATTCTTTCTGGCGTTGAACCCGTCTTATGTTTACAAAGGGCAGCGATTGTTTTTGTTCTTGGGGCGGTTTGCGGTCATGTCTGGCACGCTCTAAGTACAATGACAGAGGTGAACTCTGCACGGACGCTTCAATCGGGTGCACCAAGAAAGGACGACTAGGTTTCGAATTCGGAGAAATGGATGGCTCTATCACCAGAACAACTTAAGAAAGCTTGGACGGAATACAAAGTCTACAAATTCCCTCAAGCGCGCATGGAGTTGATCAATCACTACTCTTACTTGGTGAAGATCACTGCGGGGCGACTCGTTACCAGCCTTCCCGGCGGCCTAGATCGTGAAGATCTTGTCGGCGCCGGTGTCATTGGTCTCATCAAGAGTGTTGACCAGTTTGATCCGACCAGAGATGTTAAATTTGAGACTTACGCGATTGCCCTGATTCGCGGCGCAATTCTCGAGATGCTTCGTGATGAAGACTGGGTTCCCCGATCTATTCGCGAAAAGCTAAAGGCACTCGATCGCACCATGATGTCGCTGGAGACTAGCATGAATCGTCCTCCGAGCGAGCACGAGCTGGCCGAAGCGATGGGAATCAGCCAGCAAGAAGTCAGCGAACTTCTCGTTCGAATGGGCAGAACAAATGTCTATTCGCTGGATGACATTCTTGGGTCGAGCGACGGCGATGACCATATCCACTTTGTAGAACTTCTCGTCGACGAAAACTCAAACACCGGTGGCGAAGTTGAGGGCAGAGAACTCCGCCGAATGCTCACCGCAGGTGTTGACTGTCTTCCCGAAAGAGAGCGACTCGTTGTCGGCCTCTACTACTTTGAGGGTTTGACCTTCAAAGAGATTGGCAAGGTTCTTACCGTCAGTGAGTCACGTGTCTATCAACTTCACACGCAGGCGATGACCCGCCTACGCAACTTCATGCGCCAAGAAGGGGGCGTTCCCGTCCAATAGGTTCAAAAAGATGCCTGCGAACATCGATCCGGTGCGACACATCGTCCCGATCGAGACTCCTAGAGCCATCGACCGGAACCTCCCGCAAAAGCGGGATAAGAGGTCACGCTACGGTGCCGACGTGGTAGAAATCCACGACGGAACTGAAACAGAAGAAGTTGCCCCGGAGATCGAAGCCGTGTCGACCGAGACGGGGCATATTGACGTACGGGTCTAGCGGCTCGTTGCTGTTACTCGAAGCGCTTGAACGAGGGCGCAGCACTGGTCCTTGGTGAACTCGTCCGTTCTCACGAACTCATCCAGACGGCCCTCGATCCCGTCGAACGCAGGTCCAGCCCAACATCCAAAGGGATCTCCCTCTGCGTCGAGCTTGGTAAGTGTCAGACGGGTGTGAGAAATATCTCCCGTCAGCCCATGATGAATCAAATCGGGGATTGACGTGTAAACCCCACCAATTCGAGAGGAACCATCCTGCTCGACTTTTTCCGTTACCCAATATAGCTTTCTAAACATCGTTGTTCTTTTTGCCTCTAATACTCTTGTTCGGGAGTCTCGTAGTCGCTAGCAACTGCAACGAATACGAGACTGATTGTCTTGATTTTACGCTGTCCAGACGAACGGTTCGGCATCTGTGAGGATGCGTCCTACGCTCTCTTTTGCTTCCAACAAATAGTCGGGCAATGTGAACACTGCCTGATGGAATCGAGGCGTGTAATAACGCGTCTCGACACCCCGTGCCGCGAACCGAGCTGCAATCTCCTCACTTGAGAGAGTGAGAGGATTGTATTTCTTAGACGCCAGCACGAAGCCCCATGGTTGGAAGAACGTCGTCACAATGCCGAAATATCCCTCGACATAGGGGAAAACGTCCTTCATTGCCTCAAGCGTCTTGATGCAGCTGACCATGCAGTCAGGGTAGTTCTGGTTCGCTGAACCTGCCGTCATCGCGAACACACCGTCGTCGCTCATCGCGTCGGCGCATAGCTGGAAGTATTCGCGAGTGAAGAGGAACTGGCCAGGGCCATCTTCGTGGGGGTTCGGAAGGTCGCTCAAGATGACGTCAAAGTTGCCGCCATTGTGATCCTTAATCCACTGGCGAGCGTCTGTGTGGACCAGCTCAGTACGCGGATCTTCAAAGGCTCCTTGATGCCACTCTGGCATGTGCTCCTTGACCATGTCGACGAGCTCTTCGTCAATGTCAACCATGACGGCCTCTTCGACTGTGTTGTGCTTCAGAGCCTCGCGTAGGGTTGCACCCTCACCACCACCGCAAACAAGCACCTTCTTGGGGTTCGGGTGGAGGGTCATCGCGGGCTGGCTCATGCACTCGTGGAAAACGTGCTCATCCATCAGTGAGGTTTGGATGTTGTAGTCCAGGAAGAGACTCTTGCCAAATCGCGGAATGTTTGCGATTTGATAAGTCTGGTATTTGGTTTTGCCTTCGAGAATCATCTTCTCAACTCGATATTGCCAAATTGCTGCCGAGGTGTGAGTCTCGTTGATGAAAATGCCGGTTGCGTCGCTGGACATGCTTTTGTTGGTTCCTTGAGGACCGGAGAGATTTTGACACAGATGCAAGATGTATCGGGGCAACCGTAAGCCGGTTGACTCACATCTGCCCAGAGTATTAGAGGGGTAGTAAATTCGGTGGGGTGTACAAAGTTTGAGTGGAGTGAGGCCATACTCTGCTATGTCTGGTGATGGGGCGGCAACTGAAGAACGCTTCTGGTCCATCCTTCGCGAGAGCTATGAGGGATTGGGCTACCGGCAATCAGACGTCACGACCAAGGTTGCGGCGGAAGTTGGGGTTTCTCATTCAACCGTCCGAGACTGGCTCTCTCGTCGAATTCCCCCGACCGAGCGTGAGCTCTTTGCGCTCTTACGAGCATGTGGAGTGGTGGCGTCCTCTTGGCAACATATCTATTCAATTTGGACGACCTGTCGGCTCGACAACGGATTTCCCGCTGCCGATGCGATCGCGCAGGCATCGCCAACTGAAGCCGAACGGCTCGTCCAACTGGCCCGTGACTGGTCCATCACGGGTCGGATGGCAGATGCGCAGCGATTGTCAGAGCAGATTTTTCATGCGAAAAAAGCGACGCTACCCACGCTCGCTTGCAAAGCCGGGATTGATGCGCTTGGCTTGCTCTGCTATCAAGGGCGACGGGACCTGGCGATGCAAATCTTGCCTACCCTCACCGCAGTTGCATCTGCTGAATCTGATCTGTCGCTAAGTGAAGTCCAGTGGAAAGCCGCGATTGTCGTTCAGCCGTTCGATCTTCGAAAGTCGATCCAACTGCTAGAAGAAAATCGGCGTTGGATTGCTCAGAGAGGGAAGTCAAACCCAGCTTGGGATGAGGTTCGGTCTAACGTGATTCGGGATCGCCTTGGTGCGGCGATGATCTTGCTTCCACAAGCAAACGGCCAGGTGAAGCTCCTTCCACTAATTCAAGACTTGGCGAAGATCACGAGAGTGGAGGATGCCCACCAACGAGAACTTGCCTATGTTGTTCTTGCAGGAGCCTACTCCCAGATTGGAGCGCTAGATCTCTCCCAAGAGATGTTGGAATCAGCCGGGAGAATCTCGACACCAAACTCCGCGTTTCTCGGCCCGCGCATAGAACTTACGAGAGCGGAGATCGAAACGAAAGCAGGCATGGATCCCACTCAGACGCTTAAAACCGCCCTCGCCAAAAGTGTGCAGCTCGGTTTCGCGGAGTATGCCGAAGAATCGAGACGAGAACTCGCCCGGTTCGAACGTGGCTAACCAAACCTGTGGGATTTTTCCCACAACTCCCAGTGTGCGTGGTTCAGCTTGATAGCATGAAGTGAGGTCAGGGTGAGAGGGCATTTCCTCTCTTGGGAGCTGACCGACTCATATGGCGAATTTCATCTCTGCAACTCTGGACCGAACTCTGGACGGGCTGGATTCTGGTCGTTCGATACGCGCCGTCGCGAGCAGTATTGTGCGCGCGTTTGGCTTGCTAGGAGCCATCGGTGGACTGGGTTTTTGCATTGCCTCCGAGCAGGCTCTTGCGTCTGGAGGAGAGAAGAGCTTTCTCACCATCCTAAATTATCTCCTTGGAATGACGTGTGGAGTGCTTACTATTTACACGAACTGGTTGCTCGCAAAGCGAAGAGGGGACGAGATCAACACGATGACGGATTCCAGATATTCGCTCTTGCCGGCAGTTGGAAAGGTGATTCGATATCTCGGGGAGCAACAAGCCCTTGGGTGTGCGCTTATTTTCTTACCCGCAGGGTTCCAAAGCGTATCAGGAGGTGCTGCCTTCATTCAGCGGTTCTCGCCATATCTGCAGGCGAATGAACACATCCCGTTCTTTGCCGCACTCCTGGGAATGTGCGTTGTGGCGATTTTCTTCCTGATGATCGCTGCGGCCTCAATCATCATCCCTTATGGGGTCGCATCGTTTCTGGAGGGCTTCGAGGAACTGGTTCGTACGAATCGGAGCATAGATATCGCTTGTCGGCACGCGATCAGTACAGGTCATGACCTTGGTTGATTTCGACCAAAAGCCGCGAGGGCTCCCGCCCATGTGGCTCAAAAAGGGCAGCGTCCGTCCGCTAGATTGGTCAGGGGTTGATCACCCCTCCCAAGCTCGAACTGAGGTTACTCAAGGAGGAAGCTTGTTTGTGCTCGGCGGACTTGGCGTGATGGTCTTAGTTGCAGGTGTGCTTTCACTACCGAAGCGCAAGGAGGAGCCGCCGGCACCACCGTCCGTCGTCGTCGAAGAGATCCCTCAAAGCCAGCCTCAAGCAAGAGTTGTTGACCCAGAGCCGACTACACCGCCGGTCCAAGAATCTCCTCCGCCAAAGGTTGAGACTCCAGAGGTCGTCACTCCGCCTCTCACAGCTACCCCCGACCGAGTGAAGCTACCCGCAGGGACCATCATGAAGACGGACCTTGAGGAAGTCGAGCGACTGGCAAGATTGGGCCAATCAAAAACGCTCACTGCGGATGACCTCAACGGGGTCCCGAAGCCGCTCTATAGGTTCATTAGGAACGGACTGTATGCGTTGCATGGAGGTAAGTTCAAAGCCCCCGAGTTGACGGATTGGTTCAAACGGTACTCCTGGTATACGCCAACGAAGGAGGCCGCCCAGATCGAGCTCCCCAAGTTGGAGGTCGATAACGCGACATTCCTTCAGAATCTTGAAAAGTCGTAGCAAAGCTCCCTAGTCCTGTAAAGAGCAGTTCCGCCGATTCCCCGGCTGAATTCCCGAGTGCTGTATGGGCGTTGTCGGCGAGTTGGTAAGAGGGATCCACCCACGTCGATCCTAGGCACCATTCAAGACAACAGTGGACTGTAGAGAAGCACGTCGCTGAACACACAGATCTTCCCACCAGGACGATCTCGACGGACATCTCCCGCTCCGCGAGATTCAAACTCTCACAAGATCTAAAACTTCGGACACAGCCGAGCGTGGTCTCGAAAAGTTTGTCCGACCGAAATTTTCCCAGCGGTTGAATGCAGTAGATTTAACATCCTGCGCCAGCGGGTGCCTTCAACCCGTGGCGCAGGATGTGATTGCGGGGCTTTAGTTGGCCCAGTTACAAGCGGTACCTGTCGCACTGCCAGCACACGTCGCAGTGATCGTCGACTGGATCCACGCGGAGTACTGTCCGCAGAGCATTGATGGCGGTCGAGGGGTCGAGTTCAAGCTTGAAGTTGAACCGTCCTCTTGGTTGATCATCTCGTTAGCATCTGCGCAGTAAGAGGTGCCGTACTGGTTGATATTCTTCGGCAAGATGAACCGATTATTGAACGCTCCAGGGAGAATTCCGCCTCGAACCGGCAGTGATTTCGCATGGCCATCTGCGAAGGCGTAGTTGAAGCTACCGCTATATCGGAGACCGCTGTTCGAGAAACCACCATAGGAGTCTCCCGCGAAGCCGATACCAATCGTAGCGCGAGGAGTGTCATAGGTGTCGCCGAAAGCAAAGGTGTTTGCTGGCTCAGCGAGGGAAGTGGCAGACTTGCCCGAGTTCACGTTGCCAAAGCCGCCACCTGGTCGTGCGACTGCAACCTGCTTGTTCAACAGTCCGCCTCCGCGCCATCCGAACGGGCCCCAGTTGTATCCGAATGCGGAGATCTTCTTCGCACCGTAGACGCCGGTTCGCACCGAGCTGTTGTCCGCATCCAATCGCTCGTCGCTATAGATGAGGTCGATCGACTTGAAGTAGGGGAACAGGGGCATCCACCACTCATTGCTGCAACCGGAGATGTTGGTTGGAGGCAAGCAGTTCGCGGGGTCATTGGTTCCCCAGATCGATGGCGTCACGTCATCGTTGTCTTGCAGGTAGATGTGGTAGGCCGTTCCAAGGTTCTTGACGTTGGACATCGCCTTTGTCTTTTTGGCGGCGAGTTTGGCCTGTGCAAAAACCGGGAACAGGATAGCGGCTAGGATCGCGATAATCGCGATGACGACGAGTAATTCTATAAGGGTAAAAGCACGAGAGCGCATGGTTGTCCTCGCTCTGAATTGTTATTTACCACCGTTAACGTAGGGTGAAGCGGCGGTTAATGGCACGATAACTATCGCATCTTAACGAAACGGTTACTGGGGCGTAAAAAAGCCGGAACGCTCGATAGAACGTTCCGGCTTAGAAGAGTTTAGCGAACAGATGCCTGCAATGGCCGGGAGTCACTAGATTGGGCTACGGACGAATCCGCTCGAGACACCAAGATAGCTCCGGCAACAAATGCAATGGCGATGATCTGTAAGACGATGCGTCGATTGAGTTGAATCGTCATCTTAAATATCCCTGTGATTTGATGTCCAGCTTCTAGAAGACTTCGAAGTCACCTAGAGGCTTATGTATAGTTTCACAGGGAGTTGTTAAGAACAGACCACATAGGACCGAAGGTCCTGCGAGATCTGTTAACAATCGGGACTTACAGCGGGCCTATCCGCCCTTTCTGAGCCAATCCATGAACGCGGGATCATCCATCGGGATTGATTTTCGCAGGCGTCGCTTCTTAAATTGTGGGTCGCCGGGATCGAATGTCTCCTCTGGTTTGAATACTCTCGGGTCGGAGAGAATCGAGGTGTACGGCGAATAGTCCGGTTTCGAAGCGATCATGTCATCCAGCGGAGTTGCGACGGCATCGAACAGGTTGTTCGGACCGATCCCGAAGATCCTGTAGATCGATTTGATAATCGACATGATGCTGGTGTGCTGGTGGCTGACGTAGCCCTTCTTCGCCCAAGGGCCGAGGGCCATGACGAAACTTCGGTGGCGATCAACGTGGTCGTTATCAGCACCGCTATCGTCCTGGGTTACGTACACCATCATGTTCTTCCACTCAGGCTGCTTCGATAGATACTCCACGATTCGGCCAAGTGCAAGGTCGTTGTCGGCCATGAAGCTTGAGACGTAGGGATAACCTTCGTTCGGACGAGGAGTTGAGCCGTGGTCATTGCAGATCGCGATGTTCAAGAACTGAGGAAGCGCCTTTTTCTTGGCTCGAAAGTGCTTTTCGATGTCTTCAATGAACCAATCTGCCCGGGCGATGTCTGGGATGTGGTTGTTATAGATCGGGAACTCGAAGCAGGTGTTTTCGAACAGAACCTTCGGCATCGGGTAGTTGGCAACCTCGCCCGCGCCCGTCTTCGACTTCACCGCTCCTTCATCAACGCCGGGAAATTCAAAGCCTTCCCCGTAGTTTCTGAACTTGATTCCGTGGCCGTCGAGGTGTTCCCACAGAGATCCGTTCTCTAAGTAGTCCTCCGGAATCTGCGATCCATTTGATCCGAACGGAACGAGTCGTCCTTTTGCAGGGGTGTTCGATTTGAACTTCCAACCCGCGTAAAACACTCGTGTTGTCCAGAGAGAAGGATAGACGCCGACGAGCCAGCGGTGGCCATCGCCGCTCGCCTGCGGCTCCATGTAGAAGTTGTCCGAGATCGCCCACTGTTTTGCGAGAGCGATGTGGTTCGGCATAATCGGCACTCGGTCGGTCTTGCTCTTCTCTCGAATCCAACCCTTGTCTCCCAACTCCGCGTAGGATGGCTCGCCATCTGTGCCAGGGAGTGCACCAAAGATTCCGTCGTAAGTGTGATTCTCCTTCGTAATGAAGACGACATATTTGATGTCGGGGTGGGGAGTGGGGGCTGTAGGTTCTTGATAGGTGATTCCGTTGTTCTTCAGCACCTCAAGTGTCGAGCCCTTGAGTTCCTTGTCACTTGGGACTGAGAGCCTCTGGATCATGCCTGGCATCTCGCCGAAGCCTGCACGCTCGTTAGGTTCGACGATTGGCGTAAGCGGGCCACGTGGACCACGTCCGAGGCCTTTCTGTGTGGCGACGAACAGAGAATTGCCATCTGCGCTCAGCCGAGTTTGAAGAGGGAACCACCCTGAGGGAAAGTGGCCGAGGACGTCGCCTGTCTTTGCGTCTATCACACCGACTGCGTTGAGCCCACTCTCTGCAACATACATGCGCAGCCGGTTAGGGTCAAGGGTCAAACCGGTCGGGATGATCCCGCGGTAGTCCTTCATCGCAACATTGATGGCGAGGTGAACGGTCTTGTCGAGGTTCAATGTCTTGCCGTCAAACACCTGCACGGTATCGTTATTTGCGTTGCTCACCCAAACCTTGCCGCGAGCAAGCGCGAGTGCGCAGGGTGCGCTTCCACCGATTGCCTTACCTCTGCTTGTCGGCGCTTGAATCAGCACGCCGGTCTTCACGGAGTCGACCAACTTTGGCCTCATAGAGACATTGGTCGAGAATTTCCAGATCGAATGTGCATCGGCGATCACGGGGGACCCGAGACCCGGCACCTTTATCCCCTCGAAAATCGTGCCTGTGAGCGCCTCTTGAGAGGGAAAGCCGAATGCAGGTCGAGAGATCTTCTTCTCGAGTGCCGAATAATCGAATAGGCCAATATTCGCAACGAAGAGGCTCTTGTTTTCTTCATCCAGCACGAGTGCGTAAGGTTGGCGGCCAGCCTTGACCCGACTTAGAATTCGGCCCGCACCAAGGTCGATGGTGACCAATTGCTGGTTGGCGATGTCGAGACAATAGGCAAGGTCCCCCTTCTTAGTGACCGCAATGTCAACGACAAATGCGTCAGTGACTCCGTCGGAATTGAGCTTGATTTCCCTGATTCGTTCGAGGGTTGTTGCATCCCAAACTTCAACGTCGCCATCATCCCCCGTGCTAGCGACGAAGAACTTTCCATCTTTGAAGAACTGACCGGTGGGAGCAAGATCTTTTTTGAGCTTGACCTTACGCTCCGGCTTGGGCGCGCTTGCGTTTGCGAAGTCGCTCAGCCCTCCATCGTGAATCGCGATCAGTCGATCTGACGGCCCCATGGCGATATGCCAAAGGTCAGCGCCTGTATAGAGTCGATCCCCTTTTGGAGTGAGGAAGCGACCATTCGGGAGAATCGTCGTGCCCCCTGGGACGACGGCAGTTTTGAGCATTCCTGCAGGTGCTGTCCAGTCAGTTGCCGCGAGAGACAGAGAAATGAGGGATAAGAGAAGCACAGCGGAAGTTTCCTACCTTCGCGTTAAGAATGGATTAGCCCATCTTAGCAAGCTCGTGCAGAAGGCTAGGGCCTCCTGCACGAGCAGCTTTAGTTTAGCGTCAGATTCGCCGTCTGATCGTATGCCGAATTCTGAGAGTAGGTGCGGTCGATTGTTTGAGAAGTTCCAATTCCAATACAATTGGCAAGGACATGCACGTTGTCAGTGGCGGCATTGGCCATGTTGCCCTTTACCCGGATGAGCACTGACGCGCCGCTCTGCATGCTCACCGTGGTTGACCAAGGAAGAGCTGGATTGTTGATTGTGATCGTCGCTCCATTCTCGTTTGTGTACTGGAGTAAGGTCACGGTGGCCCCTCCAGATGCTGTTACAGTGTATGCAACGACGTAGGTCTGCGGGATGATTCCGGCAAGTCCGCCGCAACCTTGCAGTGCAGCTGCCGCAAGGAGCGCAACAACCGCAAGTCTCTTCTTGATTCTCATCGGTTCGAGTATAGCTGTTGGGTTGGAAAAGCAAATGCAAAAAGCGCCCAGTGGACTTCACAGTCCGCTAGGCGCCTCAAAAGTTGAGCGGAATTTAACTCAATACTTCGTTTTCAAGTCCGCGTCGGACGACGAGGAACTTGATTCTCTGTGGCTCAAATCGTTCTCGGAGAATGTCCACCGCACGGTGGACCAAAACCGAACCACCGCAGTAGAAAAGGTCAACTGCTGCATAGCCGTGCTCGGGCCAGGTGTGAATCGTGTAGTGCGACTCTTGGATGATTACTGCGCCAGAGACGCCGTAAGGCTTGAATTCGTGGAACGATTCCTCAACGACAGTTGCCTTGCTAGCGATCGCCGCATCTCGCATTGCGACTCCGACAACATCCTCTTTCTCAAGCGACGCCTTATTGCATCCGAATAGCTCGATAAGCAGGTGAGAACCGAGCGACGGACATTCGTCCGGGCGGAATGGCAGTCCTTCTTCATCCTTTCCAAGCCACTCGCCGAAAGCGTCGGGATCGTGCGCTGAGATGAGAGTCCAGCCTTCTTCGTTTTCAATTCGAGGAAGTGTCGCGACGGCTGCGTTCAAGCGGGCCTTACGCGGTGAGAGAAGCCTTTTGAGCCAATCAAAATGACGAGATGTGTTCGGAGCCAAAACGGCGCCGAGCATCATTGAGCTAACGAAGATATCGATGTTTGCCAATCACGTAAACCTGCTTTTCTTGACCATTGCGCAGACACAAGAGGCCCTACGGCTCTATTGCGCGAGAAACCCGACGAAATCTCCTCGATGGCTCCAACTCTTCATACGCACAGTGCCGAGCCGCGTTGCTCGAAACCGTTCAGTACGCTGGCAATTCTCATGCCAGTAATCAGTTAGAGACCCATTCAAAGTTGAGTTTTCTCCTGGGTGGAACCTTGTTTCCTAAGTTCTCCCAGCCGCCCCACGGTCAAACCGTGACGCAACGCTCATGATACCGCACCCCCTCCCCCCTGTCAACCTGCAGGGTCGGTTCTGCTAAAACTGGGTCCGTCAGCAGAATTGACAATTTGTCCATCAACAATCCTAACTACACGATCTGCATTTTTGAGCATGGATTCGTCGTGCGTGACCATCACCAGTGACCCAGATCCACGATGACGATTTAGGAGGTCAACGACGGCTTCTCCGTTCTTGTGATCGAGGGACGCGGTAGGTTCGTCGGCGAAGATCACCATCGGGCGTCCGAGCAGGGCACGTGCGACGCAGACCCGCTGACGTTCGCCGCCGCTCAGCTCATGCGGCAGTCGGTGAGTTTTGCTACTAAGGCCAAGATCTTCAAGCAGTTCGCGGGCCCGCGGCTCGAGCGATCGATCTCGGAACGCGACCAAGACGTTTTCTAAAGCTGTCAGATAGCCCAAAAGGTAAGGCTGCTGAAATACAAATCCAAAGTGATCTAGCCTCAGTCCACTTCGTTCAGCATCGTTCAATCGGTTCAGTTGTTTATCACCAAACCAGATCGACCCAGACGTTGGCACCTTGAGTCCGCTCAGAAGATACAGGAGTGAGGATTTGCCCGAACCAGATGGCCCAAGAATTCCGAGGAACTCATTCTGCTGGACCGTAATATCGATCTCGCGGCAGGCGAAAATCATTCGCCCGTGATCTTCGTAAACGAGGCTCGCCTCCTCGGACCGGATCAAACCAACCTCCTCTCGACAATGCTGACCGGATCGAATTTGCGGAACTTCAGTGAGACTGAGAACAGCGCGACAAGCATGATTGCGAACGGAATCGGCACAGTGTATTGAAATGCAATAGGATCTAGCGAGTTGAGGAAGAACGCTCTTGGAGCCATAACCGATGCCTCAATTCCCTTTAGCAGAGCAATCGCCCCGAGGATGCCAAACGCCCAGCCAAGGAAAACTACAGCCGCGACTTCGCGGAAAACGCGCATGAGAAGCTCGCGCTTCGTGTAGCCCAGCGCCTGGAGCAGACCAAATTCCACAATGCGTTGAGATTGATAGATGTTGATGAGCATGCCCATCATAAACGTGATGACGATGACCAGCATCGCGATCACTATGTCTAAGATTCTATAGAGCGTCTTAAACATTTCCTGACTTTGCTTTTCGATCTGAAAGAACGCGTAGAGCTGCGCGCGCTTGCCTTTCATCGCTTCGGTCGCCCACCGATCAAACTTCTCTTGCTGCGAACGGTCCTTCGTAAACAGCATCGCGAGGTCGATGGGAGGGAAGTGGTTTTCTCGCAGATATTCTATCGATGAGACCATGACCCAGCGCTTAGATTCACCGATGCCGACGACTTTAACCGGGAACGGAGAGTAGCTATCATTCATCTCTGGACCTTGCACAACGGAACCAATTTTGAGGTTCAAGTTTCGCGCTACCGGTTCGGTGATAAGCACTTCCGGTTTGCCTGGTGCAGGTCTGCGGCCCTCTATTTTTCCAACATATTGCCGGGCAAGATAGTAGTCCATGTCGTCGGGCTTCATACCGATGACAATGAATGGCCATTTGCCGACGATGCTTTGGACTTGGGTCGAAGAAACTCGACACATCACCTTGCGTTCGATCTCGTAAGGAGTCTTCTTCAAGATCCCTTCGACAATCTTCGGAGTGTTGTCGCTGATTCCACGGGGAGAGACACCAAGGCTCTCGCGAGAGTATTCGTAAATCGTTCGGATTGAAAGCGGGATCGAATTGATCAGAGCAATAATGCCTCCGACCAGCATCACTGCGAGCATGATCACCCCAGTGAGAGGCGCAGTCTTCGTAAGGTTTCGAAGCAGATAAGTGCTTGTCGCAAGGGGTCGGTGAGCATGTTGGTCTCCCGACGATCGATCACTACTCAGAGCGATGCCTCCCTTGCGATTGAGCTTTCATATCCGTTGCTACTACGCCATAACCAAACGTTCGATTCGCTACGAGCGGACCTCGAATCGAATAGAATGGTCCACTGGCCTCACCAAGCCCTTTATGGCGTTGACCAGAGCGTCGCGACCCAACTCTGTGGTTCTCACGATTTCTTCCATCCTCGGCCCGGCGTCTTTGGCGTGGAACTCCTGCTTGATCTGCTTGGTCTCGAAGGCCTGCTTTGCCTTAACTGCTTCCATAAGTGCTGCGAAAGCGAGCCGGGCCGGATTGTTTCTATATTGGGCTAGGTTCACTCCACGAGCAAGCTCGTCTCGGCTAAGGTCGACCTTGGTCTCGCCCCAAATCATCGTTAGACCCTTGGCTGGGGCATTCCTCACTTGGAGTGTCAGTCGGTTGAGATCGGCATCAAATGGAACAAGGCCGGTTCCGCTCTGAACGCTGTCGGGTTGATTTGGATCAGCATCAATAACGCAGAACGGGAGACGGTGACTTCGCACAGAAAGAGTCGTGCCGTCAAATGCCGTGACTTCTTGTCCGTCTCGTCCAACAGCCTTCTTACCGGTAAAGTCAACGACGATCGAACCAAGATTGCCGTCGAACCCGAATGATCGGAGGTAAGCATAGGCCATCACGAGGTGACCAGCCCCGCCGGGGTGCACACCATCACGCCCCTCTACCATATAGGCATCACCGTTTCGTTTCTTCGCCTCGTAACCGGCAAGGAGCATAGGAGTGAACACGTCGGCGAATCCTGAGCCAGTCTTGACAGCTAGGTCTACGCCGATGTTTCTCAGCTTTGCGAGGTTTAGGTTCAGGTCCTCTCGATCCGTGCCGGGTCGGGAAGCCCAGGACGGGATCATTCCAACCGTTCCAGCCGAACCTATGATCACGCGAGTGCCGGCAGCTTGGAATTTCTTCACAACGTCCGCCATTGTCGAATCGTATGCCGCGCCGATGCCTCGGCTATACGATCTGTACTGGTGATCGTTCATTCCATACGAGGTTGTGGCAATCGTTGGCTTGAACCTTAGGCAGTCGTTATCCATTCGACCAGCGAAGC
>JBBRHU010000042.1:0-14400 GCA_038222255.1 Fimbriimonadales bacterium
CCAGTGACTGTAAGCTCAAGAATCCGCAGAAGGAAGCAATCATTTCAGACCTTGCTCCATTATACAAACTCCGATTTCGCAATGAAGCTTGTACAATCAGTTCGGCTGGACCTGATGAAATTTACGACTGGACTTGGACTGCTCGGAGCTGCGTTCCTTACGGTTGGGCTTGCGCCTAGGAAAGCCGAAGGCAGAAAGCTAGCGATCGTTGTTGGGGTGTCTGGCTATTTGCAGCCGACAGCCTCCGACCGGGAAGGGATCTCAAGTCTCAGGTACGCACACAAAGACGCCGAGCGAATGAGGGCGAAGTTGGAGAGTCTCGGATGGGAAGTGCGGATGCTCCAGGGTTTTCCAGACTCTACTTCTAGCCAAGCCAAACGTGACCGAATCCTGAGCGAAATCAAGGCCTGGGAGAACACCAAGTCGGAAGACTCGGTGCTCTTTTATTTCTCAGGTCATGGCATGCGTCTTGCTGAAGGCGATTTTCTTTGCCCCGCCGATTTCACGATCAAGAAAGTGGGGTCGAGTGGCACCGCAGACGACTGGGTTGCAGATCGCACCAGCCTTCTCAAGATCGAAGAACTTGGATTTGAGAGGATTCCTGCTCAGCGAAGGATCGTCATTCTTGACGCCTGTCGCAATCGTCCAAAGACGTTCAAATCCGGCGACGCAAATGGTCAACTCAACTATTCTAAGATCGCAGAAAGGGTGAGGAGTAGCGAATTGGGGCGAACAAGCTCAGTGCTGATGTTCTCATGTCTTCCAAACGAGATGAGTCAAGAGGACCCTCAGCTCGAAGCAGGTCTCTACACCACGGCTATCCTGAAAGCCCTAGAATCCCCGAGAGTGCTTAATGCAGATTCGGAGGTAAGCGTCTCGGAACTCAACTCCGAAATCGGTCGCCAGATCGGACCGCTCATCAGTGCCTTCAACTCCAGAATTGGCGAAAGAATTACGATGTCTCCTGACTCGATCTTCGCGACTCCTCCGCAGTTGCCGATCACCTTTGGCAAGCTCGGCAACGTGCGAAGGCCGGTTGCTGGAGCCAAGAAATACCCGTTCGCGTTTAGCCCAAGAGTTGGTCAGAAGGATGAGTACTCTGTTGCCGCGACCCTACAGGCAGTTTCCACGATAGATAAAACGGAGAATCCTCGAATCGAGGTTACGGCGAGGTTGACCAGCGAAGTGATCTCCTCAAAAGGAATCACTATTCTGGACTGCCAGTTTTCAAGCGCAAACTGGAAGCCGCTCAACATCAATGTCCCGATACCGGCAAATTTTCATGTTCAGCTTTTGCTTGATCCTGCCGGGGTTGGCCTCAATGAAGATCCTGAGAAGCTAGGAGAGTTTGATAAGACCGGCGGTATTCCGATCTGGTACCTTCCCCCAGGCAAAGAAATTGAGATGGGCGGAAGCTGGGAGTGGTCCCCTGAAGCTGACCAAAAAGTGCGATTTACTCTGCAATCAATTGAGAGCTACCGCGGCAATCCCAGCTACAAGATCGGCGTCGAGTCGACCGATATGAATGTCACTGCTACGGGAACCGTGCTTTGGTCCGTTGCAAATGGTGACCTAAACCAAATTGACTTAAAGATGACGATGACGGAGCATAGTGGATTTGTCCTCTCAAAGACCCTCCGGCTCGGCGCGATCACGCTCCACGCAGAGCGGAAGTGAATTTGAGCACTAACCGACGTTGAGGCGCTTCAGTGCGTTCCTTGCCTGCTGTTCACCGAATGCAGCCGCCTTCCTGTAGCACTCAATTGCCTTATTCAAGCTAGCACTTACACCCATGCCATGTTCATACAAGTAACCCAGCATGAACTCGCCGAAGCCGCTGCCTAATTCTCCAGATTTTTTCGCCCAAAGCAGTGCTTGTGGATAATTCTTGTCGACCCCGAGACCGCTTTGGTACATCCTTGCTAGTGAACCCATGCCGTCCCGGTCCCCAAAATCTGCACTCTTCTGGTACATGGCAAATGCGGCCTTGTGGTCGACTGCGGCTCCAACTCCATTGTCGAGAAGCCATGCCAGGTTATTCATTGAGGCTGGATCGCCCGCTTCAGCTCCCTTTGTCCACCAATCTCGAGCAACAGAATTACTTTGCGGTGCGCCCGTTCCCCCACGAGCAGTTAGGCCAAGGTAGTAGCAGGACGAGCCGTCACCTAAGTCCGCCGCTATTTTGAAGAAGGGGAGTGACTTCGCATACTCGCCCGAATCGTAAAGTCCAAGCGCGCGTTGCCTTGCCTCCATAATTCCTTTCTCTACCGCCGCACTCCGTGGACGAAGCCCCAACCTATTAAGGGCGGCGGCGGCTTGGGCATGCCCCTGTCCCGCTGAAAGCCGATAAAGCTCGATCGCTCTGGCCTTGTTAAGTTCGATTGCTGCCCCGTACTCGTAGTGAAATGCAAGCATGAATCGACCGACCGAACTTCCTGCTGCGGCGGATTTGATGTACCACTTCATCGCCAGTTTTTTGTCTACCGGGGTGCCAATACCACGGTCGAACATGTTGCCTATATTCGCCATACCGTCAATATCTCCGGCGGCCGCGCTTGCGGCGTACCACTTGAAGGCCCCAAGGTTATCGATAGGTCCTCCAGATCCGGTCATGTAGGCGTACGCAAGGTTGTTCATGCTCGCCGTATCTCCTGCCTTCGCACCTTGTAGCCACCATTTTCGAGCCTCGACTTGATTCTTCTCAACTGCGGTGCCGTGAAAAGAAGTCAGTCCGAGGTAGTAGCAGGACTGTCCATCGCCTCGACCGGCAAGATCTTCGAAAAGCTTCCTCGACTCGGCATACCGTCCGCGAGCATAGAGATCAAGTGCCGTCTTCATAACTTCATCGGTGTCAGGTGACGAGGTTGCTCCTCCGAGCTGACCGAGAACGATCGTAGTTGAGGGCGGGATTGATAAGAAGGAGTCAGGAGTCATTCTTATCGCGGCGTGTTCTCGCGCGTTGAAAGCATCAACCAAAGTTCGAATCTTCCGATCAATCTCGATATTCAACTCTGGAAGCACAACTTCTCGACTAGAATTGAATACTGTGGGTGAAGCAAGGGCCTCCAGAAACGCCTCTGTGTATAGCCCACTTCTCAACGTGACGTCTTCGTGACTAGTTTCACTCGGCGAGCATGAAAAGAGAACTGCGGAGCTTACAAGCCCATAATTTCTGGAATGCATCCGTTCCGCAAACTTTGCGTAATCGATTTCATCCTTTATCGGCGACTTGATTCCACGCGGTTTTGCTCGACAAGCGTCCATAATGACGATTCTTTTTCGGGCTGGCACGGAATCAAACCCAAGATCAGAGACATTGATTAAGGTTGAACGATCCATGACCCAATCAGAATCCTCCTGGCCACTCGACCGAACTGTGGTGTCTGCGGGGCAGAGAAAGTCAGTCTGCCCAAATCGCAGACCATGTCCGGAGAAGTAGAACAAGACGGTATCTTCTGGATTTGTGTTTCTCCACGAATCTAGCGCCGCAAGGATGTTGGCCTTCTTAGCGGCACTCTCTGATGTCTCGGGTAAGCCCTGAATCGTTTTAACCTCCCACCCTAGCTCCTTTAGCTTTGCACTGACTCGACAAGCATCACGGTGCGCAAACTTCAGGCTTTCGAGCCCGTCAGTGGAGGTACTAATCGGATGCATATAGCCTGACACGCCGACAATGATTGCAAGTCGCCTGGCCGATGTTGTGTGATAAGGGAGGGCCGGAATCAGAACTGCGATCCCGACACAAATGGAGATTGACTTATTGAACATATCGCTATCTAGCAGGCTGAAGCATAATCATCCTAATTCACGCAGTAGACGGTGAACTCTGCCGTAGTCACAGCTGACGGGGTGATCGACTGTCCTCGAAGCCGTGAAGGCCTCTCCCCCATCAGCTGTCGGAAGCTGGTACCAGACTGCTTTCCGATCGCATCGATCAGGGCCTGAGCATCTGATTCTTTAGCAAACAAGAAGACCTTCATCAACTCATAGCCTGTGTTTTCGGCAGTGTACACACCCTTTTCGGGCAGGCGTATTCCACCTCGCTTTTCAACGGCGCGGCCCCCTTTCGGAAACAGAAGCTGATATCGGCCCTCCGTGTCGCGGTTCACCAAAACCACGTAACCGCTGGCGAAAGTCAGGTTGATATCAAGCTCGTCTTGGGCTTTCACCGACATCGGCTGGAGCCCAGCCTTTCCATTGATCTCTACACCCATCCCAAGCACTCGATCGTCAGGACGAGAGAAGGCCAAGGCGTCGGCGACCGAGTCAAAGTTGATGCTCCCTGACTCCGGTGCTCCGGATAAGAATGAAGTTTGATAATACGCCGACGAGAGCTGGGGCCGTTGTTGAGCCAGTTTTCGATGCCGTTCCAAAAGTTTCTCAACGCCGATGACAACCTCGCGGTGGAGGTCGCCTAACATCGGCGCTTGATCCCTTCTAATGCGTTCGGCGTACCGAGGCAAAACCCCAGAATCACCCTTCAGCGCGGCGAGCAACGACTCCGTAAAGAAACCGTGGCGATCTGCCTCGTACCAGGCAAGCTCATTTGAGGCACAGGCAGTGAAGTAGCAAAGCCCACCTTGGATCAGTGATTGATTGCCATCGAGCCTGCGTGAGGTTCGCTCTCCAAAAAGAGGTCTCCCTCTCAAGGTTGAATCTTGCCGAAGTTTTTTCCACCGATAGTATTTCGGCTTCACTCGGCCTCCCATCAACTCTCGACCTCGCATCATCGCCCCACTGAAACAGCTATCGAGGATAACCGTTGACACAGGTGCACCCACGTCGGTGAGGGCTACCTGTAATTCTTGATCGGAGAACCCGTTGCCGCCGGTCGCATCATCAAAATCGTAGGGCATTAGGAGCGGACTACCGGTTTCAGATTGGGTGCCGTGTCCTGAATAGTAGAACACTAGGTTTTTGCAGCTACCTCGTAGTCCACTCAATGTCGATTTGATCTCGCTCTTCGACGCCTTACCATTCGACAAGGGGATTACCTTGTAGCCCTTGCTTTCGAAGTAGTCGCCCATCTCTTGACAATCTTTCAGCGGGGCTGAGGAAAGGCTATCGATCGCACTGTCCTGATAATTTGAGATCCCGACGATTACAGCGACCTTGTCATCTGCACAAAGCAGGCTGGCATAGCAAATAATGCTCGCGATCATCGCTAACCACCTGTCCAGCTGAGGTGAAGGGCAATACTGCTCGCGCTGTACTTCTTTGAAAAGGTTCCTTTCAGCTCGATAGTTCTCCCATCAGATGCCTTCCAAAAAGTCCGAGGGCCATACCACGTTCCCGTCGAGTCTCTCGAGTCCTTTGTTGATTTGGTGAAGCCGCTGAGCCCAGCACCATCGACGAGACCAATGTAGCGGTCAAGTTCCCGCGTGAGCGCGTCTTGTGAGGAGTTGCGAATATACGCAAGTTCAATATTGACCCAGCTCTCGTCCGGCTTTCCGGCCTCTGCGTAGACCGTGATGTCGCGACTTCCGGGAAACTTCAGTCTAGATTCGAAGATTCCCTTGTCCGTCTCTTTCCCTTGAGCTCGCTCAAACGACTTTCCTGCGGCGAAGAATGCTTCAATGGCACGTCCCGATTCAGAGAGGGTTCCTCTCACAGAAGAAACTCCTGCGATCTTTTCTGCGATCTTGAGCGACCAGTCGATTGCCTTCTCTCGTCCGTATCGAAATTCAAGATCCCGCTCAAGCTTGTCTGTGGGTGCTCCGAGTGCCTTGTACAGCGGCAGGAGTGCAAGCGTAACACCCCTCTCGAGCGCCTTCTCACGCTGAGAAGCAGTCCCGTGTTCGGCGTCACCCATCTCACCCAGGGTCTTGACTAGATTTCCCACCACATCGAGTTTCGCTTTTAGGTCCGACGTAAAGCGATCCATCTCAGATTGCGTGCTGGGGCGATTTTCGAGCAAGGGACTGATGAGTTGGTTACCAACCCAAGTTCCGGCAAGAACATCGGCCTGGAGCTCCGCAACGATGTTTGGGTAAGCGAGTGCCTTATCCACTCCATAGCGCTGATACTGAGCAAGATGGCCATACTCGTGAGCAATCGCAGCCATATACAAGAAATCCTCGCCTTGCCGATCTCGGACCGTGCGGGTCGCGCGATCAAGGACGGTTTTGAGTTCGTCACGATTAACAAGGATGCCAAGGTCGGGATGGGCGATCGTCGACCCTTTGCGAATCCAGAGAATTTGAACGTCCCCTCGGAATCCAGCATTCTTCCAGCCGAAATTGAGGTTATCTAAGCCCTTTTGAATCTTCGCATCAAACGGATCTGAGCGGTCAAGCGAGCGAGTATCAAGATCAGATTCAACTTCAGATCTACGTTTTGAAGCCGCCTCTTTTAGGCTTCGGTATGGTCCTGAACGCGATTGGCGCTGCGGCAGCGACGTAGTTGTGAACAAGCATATGGCAATTGCAGTAGTAAACATTTTTATTTTCCTGGCGTCTTGATACCGCCAACAGCGAAACCCCACGCGTCGTGGGTGAATTTCTTCACATAGTTTTCATCGATCCAGATATAACCCTTGTCGCCCCACCAGGTTCCCCAAGAGTTCATCACTCTAAACGCGTGTTTGGAATCATCGTAGCCAATGATCGCCATCGCGTGATTTCCTGCCCTTCCGGTATAAGTTGTGGGGTTATAAGAATAGTCTTGGCCAACTTCACCCTTTGGCCAGGAATCAAGATAGAGACGAATGCCAAAGGCGATCGGCCGTTTGTTAAGGACGAGGTATTGCTTATACGACTCAATATCATCAGCTTTGATGTTAACAATAGACGACGGAATAATTCGATATCTATCGGCAAAATCGCGGACTTCGGTCTTTGGCTTCGTTCCAAAGTCTCCTTCATTGTAGGGCATCACGGTCAAAGTCGCACATCCTTGCTCTTTGATGAGATCGATGGCGCTCGGGATTGAAATGCCGGATCCACCAGGGCCACATAGTTGATTGAAAATATACGAAGGGCTCATCTGCCATTTGGGGTCCGCGAGCTGTGCCGGACTGAGATTCGCCTTGATGGCAATATCGTAAGTCATACACGCGTATGCCACCGCCCAAGCGGTGCAAGACCCTTGTTGTCCTTGAGATTGAATTGGAGGTAAGCCTGTCGGCAGGAGAAAACTTGAAGGCCGGGGAGCTTTCGACCCGGGTTTGACCGCAAATTTGAGCGCCTTCGACTTGACCTTCGCCGAACTAGGAACTTCGCCAAATCCTGGAAACCCGTTCGCATTTACCTTTCGACTGGACTTGACTTGGCCGTAGGATGCGAGTGAACCTACGAGCAGAATGGGGAGTGCAATGGAGAGAAGTTTCTTCAAAATTGGGGCACCGTAAATGGTTTATTCTGAGACGCATTGTAAATCAGATCGCTACGGTCGAACAAGAATTTGTGAATCTTTTGGACCACGATGTCCCAATCTCGCCGTTTCGACCGACCTAGGTGAAGCTAAAGCTACGATTGCAAAAAACCTGCAATATTGATAGTCCAAATCCCACATCGAACCTGTGGACCCATCTTGATAGGTCTTCTCAAGCTTGACCGAAAGGACCTAAACAATCTATAGTAACGGCAGGCTCATCGCCTCGTTAGTGTGTTCGAAATGGGAATCAACTTAAAAACCCGCTGTGGCCATGTTCGGTCGCTTATTGCTTTGTCACTGCTTACCACAATGGTCTGCGTTGCTAGTGCAGACAAAGTGATTCTTGTTGGAATTGATACCTACAAGAACCTTCCGACGGCAACTCTTGATGCCTGTGAAAACGATATCAAGCTGATGAAGCAGTCACTAATGCGTTTTGGATTCAATGACACGCCCGAGGAGTTGACCTATCTGCCTTCTTCCCTGGCAACCAAGGAGAATATTCTCGGGGCACTTGATCACGCGATTATTTCGATGCGTCCCGGCGAGCGGTTTGTTTACTACCAATCGAGCCACGGCGGCCCTGGACCAGACGGCTCTGCGCGACTTCTCACCTATTCTTCGGACGGCAGCTTCAATGGCGACATTTCTAGCGCTGAACTCAAGCAGCGTATTGATGCAGCGCGAGCGAAGTCTGGGAGCGTGACGATTATTTTGGACGCCTGCTTCAGCGGTGGAGCCCTGTCAAAGGGCGCTGGCCGAGGAGCAGTTAGCAAAGGCGGAAGGCGAAAAGTATTTATTCGCCCTCGCTCAAAGCAGAATTCGGATGGACCGTACATCGGCGCCCGCTTTGCTGAGCGGTTCGGTGGTCAAACGACGATCACCACTGGCGGCTCTGCTTTTCACCAATTCGCCTCCTCGAAGTCAACGGAAGTGAGTTGGACGGGCACTTTCGCAGGGACCCGGCAGAGTGTCTTCACGAAGTATCTCGCCGATGCTCTCGCAGCAGCACCGCGTGGCGGAGGAAGCTGGAGCGAGGCTCAGGCCGCGATTAGCCCGCAGGTGTCCGAGTGGAGCAAAGATGAGCAACACCCAGTGTATGCGGGCCCGGGAGGTGGACCGCTCTTTTCCGAAGGCACAACGCCCTCGCCCGACCCAATTGTTGTTCCTGGCGGCATGCTCGGAATGTTTAATTTCGATAACGTGAATGCAGAAGCTGTCACGTTGTCTCTCACCGTAAATGGAAGCCCGGTAACCCTTGACACCAGGGTCAAAATGAAGACCACACCTCTCGGGGAGAAGGATCCAAACGCGACAACAGTTCGACTAAATGCCACAGCGCATCAAGACGGATGGCTTTTCTTGGTGGATCGCGATGCTTCTGACATGGTTGCACTTCAGCATCCCGAAGAAGTCTCGACGGAATCTCAGATCCTCGAAGGCGCAAAGGTTTCCAGTGGTAAGAAGCTAGACTTCGACTTGCAGTTCAATGAAGTTGGACCCGATCGCATCAAGGCAATTCTGATTACCGACGAAGCCACCGCCAAAGAGTTCGCGAAACTCGCAGCCGAGAACGGCCTTGGAAAAGGAAAGGGCAAGCCCCGAACCGGCACGAAAACTGGCGAGCGTTTCAACGTCACGCGAGCGAGCTTCTACACCGCTGATTACACAGTGAACGTGTCGAGGTAATCAACCATGATCAAACCCTCACACTTAATGGCGATGTGCCTCGTGCTTATCGCCTGCCCGGTAGTCGGTGGCGCACAGGGGAAAGCCAAAAAGAACGACCCTGTCAGCAAGAAGATTTCGATCCGTATTGAAGCCGTTCAAGCGATCGCCGGCATGTCGGCGGATGAAAACAAGTCGGTGAAAGAGTTCGCAAAAGGGATCACTGTCTTTGTGAAGGATCACGCCACTCGCGGCGGATTCGGAGACTTAGATCCATCAGCCGGCGCGAGTTCAAAGAGTCCGTACGTGATCAAGACCACCGTTGGGAAAGTAGCGAGCTCCCTCGAAATCGCTCCCTATTTCGCGGAGGTGTCTGTCTACAAAGGCGGAACGACGCTCATCGGTCATTGGGTGGGCCGAGCCGCAAGCTTGCGCAACTACACGATGGCTTTAGGTCAGGGTGCGGCGCGATTCCCTTTTGGGCTGCTGGGTGAACTCTCAGCCCGAGCGACACGACGCATTGCTGCCGATGCTGGATTGTCTGCAAATACTGCAAACCCGTTCAAGGGACTTCCCGCGCTTGACAAGATCGGAATCTCGTTTGGGGTTTCCGACAGCGGCGAGATTTTGACACAAGGCCCCCTCAACGGCAAGTCGTATGTTGTGAAAGCTCATCCCGAACAAGGGATCGACGTCTCGTTCAAGGCCGCTAGCGAAAGACCCGAGATGTACGCGATCTTCGAAGAGGATCCTCAAGGCGGAATTCAGTCGATTGCGGCTCCCTCCGAGCCGGTTTCCTTGTCAATGTTTACGTCTCCGATCAAGATTCTGCTCGACAAGAAGCCAACTTCGAAGAAGACTCGAGTTTGGATTCTGACGTACTCACTGAATCAAAACAAGGGAAAGCGTCTACCCGATGTTCAAGCTGGCAAGAAGGAAGAAGCTCAACCCGACATCTTTGTTTTTGATGACATGTCAAAGACGGATTCCAAGATCGAGTTGAAGGCAGACGCCCAGGTCAGAGCATTCTTTGAAAAGCTCTCGAAAAAGGAGATCTCAGACGTCCGTGCGACGTATGTCGATCTCGACCTCAAGTACGCGGGCTGAACGGCTCCTGCCCTGGGATCACCCCCTGGCCGAGAGTCCTTCTCGGCCCGGGGGATCAGTGTTCGCGCGCATGCCGATTGCCTCTTCGCTCTTGAGCGAAGCGAATCGTGATCTCTAGGTAGCTGGGGCGTGATGCAACGGGCGCTGGTCCCAATCAGGTGAAACCGAAACCTGCCTTGCTCATCTGACTTTCATGGTTCCGAACGCGGTGGTTCAACAAGAGGTCGAGACCGTTTCCAGTCCTTTGAATGAGCTTCGTGAAGTGAAGACCGTTTTTCTACTTCTCTCACACGATGAGCTCTATTTCTGCACGAGTTGTGTCACTGGCTGCCTGGCTGCCCGGATATGCACTCAGAATGCGGTGGTTGCGATGGGCTTCGAAACCAGGGCAAGGTTTGACTTGACTTTTGGGAGGTTCCCTACTTTAGATGCCCTCGAGTTACCGTTTGACAAAGCTTGGGATTATGTACGCCAGGAGGCAGAAACTGCCCATCCCGGCAGTTCGGCTTACCTCTATCTCTACCAGTCGACTACCCCAGAGACAGAGGTGTTGCACATGGTATCCGACGGTTCGGGCTCAGGCGAATCCGACCGCTGCTAGAAATGCGCGCGCCAGCACCATGCTGCCCACGGGGGTCGGGTGGATGCGATCCCAGGCTAGGTAGGAAGAATGATGGAATTCCAGAAACCGGTCGAAGGCAGCTTGGGTATCCACTACCAGGCACTTTCGCTTCTGGCCAATGCGCTTCACTGCGGCGCCATATTCATCCATCTTCGCCCGCATTGCGTCCACTTTTTGATTCTCGATATAGAACGGCGTCTGCAAGATCACAGTCGCAGGAATTTGCTGCGTCAGTTCGACTAACCGGTCTAGCGTCGCTTCATATTCGCCGATCAGGACATGTTCCTCTTTGATAAACGGAGAATCAAATTGCCTCCACACGTCGTTGATTCCGATCATGATCGCAACAAAATCTGGAGCTTGGTCGATGACATCGGTCTGCCATCGTTGGTCAAGGTCGCGGACGGTGTTGCCGCTACATCCCATGTTGACCACACGAATTCGGAGCTCTGGTTTCGCGCTTTGAAGAAGCGAATTTACATCTCGGACAAACCCTTGGCCCAGCGCATCAAACAGCCCCTCCCCCACAGGACGACTTCGACCAGCATCTGTGATCGAATCACCGATCATCACGATTTTCGACTGAGCAGGAAAAAGCATCACCTCAGTCTAGTCGCTTTGCACGGCGGTTGCCAATGCACCGGAGAGGGTAGGGTAACTCTTAGCCATCGATAAACCTGACCTGATTGACCATATCAAACTCTGGATATCTTCCAGGAAAAAGCTCCACGCCCAGATCGAAGCGGTACACGAGGAGAACGAACGCCTCCGTCAAAAGATCGCCGCGCTCCAGAAGGACAAACAGGTCGCCGAAGCCAAGGCACAGGAGCGACTTAAGTCGAAAGAGACGCTAAGAAGCCGACTGGTCACCCAAAAGAAGACCGAGGATCAGACCCAGCAAACCATCGACCAGCTCGCGGCAAAGGTCGCGGAACTTCGAGAAGAAAATGACCGGCTCAGCCAACGCAAAGGCCGTCGGAAGTTTTAATCCTACTTCAGCAAGTCCTTCACCACGTGCCCGTGGACATCGGTGAGACGGAAATCTCGGCCTTGGTAGCGATAGGTCAGCTTCGTATGGTCGACTCCGAGCTGGTTTAGGATCGTCGCCTGCAGGTCGTGGACGTGGACCGCACCTGGAGTGAAGTTCTCGATGCTGGGGTCGATTACGACGCCATCTTTGTCGACGATGTTGTATCCGTAGTCATCAGTTTGGCCATAGACCATTCCGGGCTTCACGCCACCTCCGGCCATCCAAACCGTAAACGCCCTCGGGTGGTGGTCTCGGCCGTAGTTCTCCTTTGTCAGCGTGCCTTGCGAGTAGACCGTGCGGCCAAATTCTCCGCCCCAAACAACAAGAGTCTCGTCGAGCAGCCCCGTTCGCTTTAGGTCTTTGATCAATGCAGCACAGGCTTGATCGACATCTTTGGTCTGCGACGGGAGGTCACCGACGAGGTTGGAGTGGAGATCCCAGCCCCGGTGGAAGATCTGGATAAAGCGGACGCCTCGTTGAACCATGCGCCTTGCGAGCAGGCAGTTGGCGGCGAAAGTGCCAGGCTCGTGAGCTTCTTTGCCGTAAAGCTCGAACGTCTCCTTTGACTCTTTGCTCAGGTCAACGAGGTCGGGGACGCTAGACTGCAGTCGAAAAGCGAGCTCATACTGCGCGATTCGGGCATTGATTTCTGGGTCACCAAAGGCTTTTAGCGAGCCGTGATTTAGGGCGGCAACGTCGTCGAGCATGGCCCGGCGAGTCGTTCGGTTCATGCCATCTGGGTCTTTCAAGTAGAGGACAGGGTCGCCATCCGAACGGAGGCTGACTCCCTGATATTCGCTCGGTAGAAATCCTGTGCCCCAAAGCCTTGGATAGACAGGCTGGTTGGGTTTGTTGCTGGAGACTTTGCTGTGCAGCACAACGTAGGTGGGCAGGTTTTCGTTCATACTGCCTAGCCCGTAGCTGACCCATGCCCCCATGCTCGGGCGACCGGGAAGCTGGCTTCCCGTCTGCAGAAATGTGGTCGCTGGGTCGTGGTTGATCGCCTCTGTCCACATTGACTTAACCACGCAAAGCTCGCTCACGACGCTCGCGGTGTGCGGCAGGAGTTCGCTGATCCAGACGCCATCACCGTGATTGTCCGCCTTAGAAAAATTGTATTTGGATGGCGCGATCGGGAAGCGGTTTTGACCGCTTGTCATTGTGGTGATTCGCTGTCCACGCCGGACTTGCTCAGGCAGCTCCTCGTTGTAGTGGTCGATAAGCTTTGGCTTGTAATCCCACAGGTCAAGTTGGCTCGGACCACCGCTCATGAACAAGTAGATCACCCGCTTGGCCTTCGGCGCGAAGTGTGGCAATCCGGGGAGTCCGTGGTGACCCTGGACTGTTGCCATGCCTCCGAGGTCCAGCATTCCTCCCAAGCCGAGCAGCCGACTCAGCGCTGCGGTACCTAGCCCAAGCGCAGTCCGACCAAACAGCTCGCGCCGTGTCATCAACAGTTCAGCTTCATGTAGAGGGTCCATCTTAGTGTTGGGTGAGAAACTCGTCGGTGTTCATTAGGCTCGAACAAACAATCATCCAGGCAGCCTGCTCGGGTTTGGAAACGATATTGGATTGAGGGAGGTCTCCGACTCTGAGCAACTTCGCTGCTGCCGCTGGGTTACTCGCGTAGAGCTTTCGATATCGAGCGAGGGACTTGCCGAGCAAGGCCACTTCTTCCGACCTTGGGCCACGTCCTAGGGTGATTTCGTAAAGTTGCTTCAGCTTGCCCAAGTCATCTCCTGGCTTACGCAGGAGCCGGATCGCCGTGGCACGACTTGCCTCCAAGAACGCGGGTTCATTGAGCAAGGTCAGGGCTTGAAGCGGCGTGTTCGTGGTGCTCCTCCGCACGACGCAGGAATCCCGCGACGGCGCATCGAAGGTCATCATCATAGGCGGCGGGCTTGTTCGCTTCCAGAACATGTACAGGCTGCGACGATAGATCTCCATCCCTTTATCGCGAACATAAAAGTGAGTCGAACTCGCCGGATCCGAACTCCCTTCCCACAATCCGTCGGGCTGGTAGGGCTTGAACCCACGCCCACCGACCTGATCGACAAGCAGCCCGCCCGCGAAGAGCGCTTTGTCACGAATGACTTCGGCATCGAGCCTAAACCTGGGACCTCGCGAGCTCAGCCGGTTCTCGGGATCTTTCGCTAGCTTGGCGGTGGTGACTCGCGAGTTCTGGCGAAAGGCAGCGGAGGTGACCAAAAGCCGGTTGAGCTTTTTGATGCTCCAACCATTTTTTACAAAATTCACGGCGAGGTAGTCAAGCAGCCCCTGATTCAAAGGCCACTCGCCTTGGCTCCCAAAATCTTCGACGGTCTTCACGATTCCGGTGCCGAAGTGTTGCTGCCAGATTCGGTTCACAAAAACTCGGGCAAGGAGGGGATTGGCGGGGTCGGTCACCCACTGGGCGAGTCCGAGCCGGTTGTTTGGTTTGCCGGGTGCGAGCGCGCCGAGCACGACCGGGATATGCCGTGCGACTGCAGCACCAAGCTGGTTGTACTCTCCGCGCTTCAAGATGAATGTTTTTCGGGGCTGTTCCCTTTCTTGAGCGATGAGCGACATGGGGATCGTGGTTTCGTAAGCGAGACGTTTG
>JBBRHU010000043.1:0-14334 GCA_038222255.1 Fimbriimonadales bacterium
GAAATGTGGAATTGGAGCATCTCTGAGCGCACGCCCACACCTAGGGAGGTGGTCGAACACACGTTCATGTGGCTCTATTGCGACCGCCAGCAGATGACAATCCTCGATCGCAGCCTGCATCGCCCGACACCTGACCTTCCGGAAGACAAACAAGCGATGATCGAGATGCTCTATGCCGAGGGCGAGGCGTGGCGGGCTTTCGTGAAGACGCTAAGCCCCGACGACTTGCTCGAAACTCGAGCGACTTTCGGCGGTGAAGACCGAAATTTGCGCAGTTTTCTTTTTCACATGGGACAGCACGTAATCTACAAGGCGGGGCAGATCTGGCTCCTTGCATTCGAGCTTGGCCTAGATGGTGAAGAACCGTACTCCGCGCCACATCCAAACGAGGACTACGGCCTCGGAAACCCTGGTTGGCCCTCGCCGCGTAAATAGGGGTTCATGTATCTCAGGCCGGAGGAGCGACTTCTGTTAGTCGGTCGGGAATCTCATATTCGCGATACCGCCTGGCTATGATTTTGCGACGATAAAATCGTTCACCAAATCCGCTGCGAACTGCCTGCGCCGCTAGCCTCGAAGAGGCGTCAATCGCTAAGCGAAGCGTCAGCCCTGGATACAATGTGTCGTCTCATCTCGCCGTGGAAAAACGGAACCTGCACGTGATGTTCCCCCAAATCCGCTGCTGTTTTCGTCGCCAGCCTCGAAGAGGCGACCACCGCCCAGCGAGAGGGCGTCAGCCCTGGATGCAACGTTGCGATATTCCCTAGCCCCGACGGGGCGTCGATCCAGGAGAGTTGGGGATCAGGATAACCCGATGGCAGCGTTCCACAAATCCGCTGCTATTTGTGCCGCCAGCCTCGAAGAGGCGACAATCGCTCAGCAAAGGGCGTCAGCCCTGGATACTACGTGGCGATATTCCGTAGCCTCAACGGGGCGTCGATCCGGTAGAACCGTGAAAACATGCCCCAATCTCTCGCCGCTGTCTACGTTCACCTCGTTTTCTCCACTAAAGATCGCGCGCCCTTAATCGGTAGAGAGATCCGGAGCGATCTTCATGCCTATCTCGGAGGTATTGCCAAGAACCTCGGCTGCCAGCCTCTCGGAATCGGCGGCACGGAGGACCATGTTCACATTCTCACCCGGCTCTCCAAAACGGTAGCGATCGCTGGGTTGGTCCGCGACCTGAAGAGCAATGCTTCGTCATGGGCGAAGGGCCACGTGCCCAACTTCGCATGGCAAGCCGGGTACGGCGCATTTTCGTTTGGCGCAGGTGCCTTGGCGACTGAGCAGAGGTATGTCGCGAATCAGGAAGAGCATCATAAGAAGGAATCTTTTAAGGACGAGCTTCGACGCTTGCTTCGTGAAAGCGGAACGGAATGGGACGAGACGTATCTGTGGGACTGATGCCGCCCTTGCAGGGCTCCGGATTGAACGCCTTCTCCCGCCAGACCAGGGCTAACGCCCTTCGCTGGAGGGTGTCGCCTCTTCGAGGCTGTGGCGCGGGCCGAACTTGGGAAAGTCGTCCGGGGCCGGGTTCACCTTCTTGTACCCGGCCCCGATGGGCGAGACTTTGAAAGCGTCCGCTGGGAGCTTCGGGGATCGTGCCGTCGCGACGGAACGTGGACGAAGTGATGACCGCCTTTCGACCCTCGTGCAGGTGGCGGATGGTACAGAGCTCCGGCCATGGTGTAGCCGGATAGGTCAGTTCGAAGGGATTGAGCAAAGCGGCCGCGGCTTCAACGAGGTTTTCATAGCTGATAGATCTTGGAACGTCTGCCGTGCGGCCGAGGCCTTTGCAGTTCGACAGCAACGACCTTCGGCCGCTTGGATAGGTGGCTGATCCACCTGTCCCGGTTGTTGATGATGGTCATGAATGCGCCGTGAAGCCACACCACCGGTTCGCCACTGTCGTGGACTGCGTACTACATGTTGACTGCGTTGACAGGTGCGTACCGCGGCGTTGGCTTCTGCTGGTCCGAGGCGACAGTCGTGACGAACGCCATCAAAAGGACAGCTGGCTGGCGCAAGGCTGAACGCCACCCGGAAGCGGTCATTTGATGGATTGGCTGCGTGATTCTTTCTACGGAATTGATCCCAGGCTGGCGAGGAGCTCGTCGAGTTGGTCGAGCACTTCGGGCATTGCGCCTGTCGATCCGGTGTCAACCGCTTCCTCCGAAGGATAGAGATCGTGGATCACCAACAGCGTCTTTCCGTCGGTTTCGTCGAATGTCACCGTGGTGATGGTCTTGCCTTGGTCACCTTCTTCGTTCGTCCAAACGAGGCGCGAGTTCGGTGTTACTTCGAGGTAGGTGCCGAAGAACTCCATCTTCGAATCTTCGTGGAGAAACACCAACCGATACTCCCCGCCAACGCGAACATCCATTTCGCAGGAAAGCAGGTTCAGTCCGTACGATTTTGGCACCCACCACTTCCTGAATAGTTCGGCCTTGGTCCACGCTTCAAAGACGAGGCTTGCCGGTCCATTGACGGTACGTGTGACGACGAGTTCGCGTTCTGACTTTCGCTCCACCACTGTGCTGTTCTTCGTGGCGTTGGCTTCAATTTCTGTATTAACTTCCATTTGCTTTCTCCTTCCGTTTCAATTCTTCGATAACAGTGTCCAGCTCGTCGAAGCGCGCGGTCCAGAGCTGGCGATACCTCTCTAGATATGCCGCCTCTTCTTGAAGTCCGCGTAGGCCGAGCTTGCAAGTTCGCACCCGCCCGACCTTCTCCGTGGTAACGAGCCCCGCTCGCTCCAAAACCACGACGTGCTTCTTCATTCCCGTGAGGGTCATGTGGAACCTCTCGGCAAGAGCAGTGATCGTAGCGTCCGCAAGTCCGAGTTGCTCCAGAACGCCGCGTCGAGTGGCGTCCGCGAGAGCGCCAAACGAAGCATCGAACTGGGTTTGGCTATACTGCACCATGTGGTTCAGTATAGCAGTTGAGTGACAGAATTGCAATGCAAGATATAGCGACGCTATGTCGGATAATGTTGAAAGTGATGTTCACCGGCCCGGGTCTGCCCGGCCACACCTGCAAAGTGTTCGCGACCAAGCTCCCGAAGTGCTTGCCCGGTGAAGCCACTGCCGAATTGAGTCGCGAGACCCAAGTCGGCCGCAATTTTTGTGAGCGGCGGAGTTCGTCCCTCAATCATTCTCGACGTTGAGAGACCTGCACAAACTATCGAAAAATCACATCGCCAGGCATGAATTGGGAAATGTTTCGTTCACACCGGAGGGGGCAGAGTTTCAAATTCTTGACCGTGCAGGATTCTTCTTCGCCGTCCCAACGTTTCTGTTGAATAGAACATCATGAATTGGGATCTTATTTCGGCCCGTGAAGCCTTTTCGCGAGGTGAAATTCAAGCTTGGATTGAGCAATATCTTCAAGTGGAGGCCTGGCAAAACCCCGGACTTCTGCGACGGGTGCGCTTATATTCGACTTGTTGGTCCGCACCGCAAGAGCTGCCGATCGCGAACTTTTTTCGAATTGCTGGGCCAGGGGCGGCCTATCTTTTCCCCCAAGATCCGGTGAGCTGGGATCTGGCCATCGCACCGATCATCGGCGCGAACCCGGCCCCCGAAGACTTCCCACCTGTAATCGCTTGGCGTGAGTTGGACGGGGTGCTTAACCTCGCAGACGGCAACCATCGACTAGACGCCCTGTCTGCGCTCGGCCACAAGACATGTTGGGTGCTGCTGCACGAAGGCCCGTTGCGTAGCGAAGCGGAGATTGAGGAGCGAGCGGGAGAACGTGATCCTTTTGCATAGCTTTGTAGAGTGAAATATGATGACTCCAAGCGTTAGGCCAAGCCTGACGGATCCGAACCAATAATCTTGAGCCCCGCAATCGGGGGTTACTTTTAACTCAATTAGCTCGAACTTGATCACCATAAGCGAAGTGATTTCCCCACTCGAAGGAAGGTAGGCGCTGCGAAGCGCCTCCCTCGATCCTCCGAAAAGAACTGTCAGGCCGAAGCCTAACCGTAGTGGTTGTCGAGATCGCCCCAAATGGTTTGGAGGTATTCGAGCTGACCTGCGTGGTCGGCCATGTGTTCTCCACCTTGGGCGATCCAGAATCGTACTGGCATCGGGCCGAATGGGCTGTTTGCTAGGGATTCGAGCCTTTCGGGGGTTAGGCTATCTAGGGCAGCGGAGAGTTCAGCTGCCGTTTCTTGGACTAAGGATACAGCCTCGGCTCGGGTGGCAATTTGAGACTCCGCCGCCGCGAGGCCACCGAAGAATTCCTGTGGAGAGGGCATCGTCGCGGGCATTCGATCTGTAAGCACTTCTGCAAAAAACCTGTTGACGACTCCGCAGTGGGCGACGATTTGCAGGGGCGATTTCGAAGAAGTTGAGGGTGCCCAAGTGAGCTTGTCCTCCGGAACAAAGGTGAAGAGGTGTAGGACTCGCGCGGTAAATCGCTCCAACTGAGCCTTTGCCGTAACGATCGCTTCTGGGGTTGTTGTTTGCATCATGATTATCCAGCCAAGAGCACGTCGAGTCGGAGAATGAGCGAACCCCAGCCTTCCTGGTGCTGATCTCGATCTGCAGTCGTAAGGAATCTCTCGTGAGTGAGCGTGAGCAGGGTGCCTGCCTCGGTCGGTTCGAGGTCAATTGTGACTAGCGTGTCGTTGGAGACGGTCTTCGAATCGTCCCATTTCCAAGTGAATACTAGGCGGTGGGGCGGGTTGATCTCTTCGAACGTGCCAACGTGCCGGTATCGATCACCGTCAGAAAACACCATCGTGTAGTCAAACTTTCCTCCTAGCACACAGTCGAACTCATCGACCTGAAGGAAGCCGCCATTGCGTGGGGCGAACCACTTGTCCAGCTCGGCCACTGCTGTCCAGGCAGCAAAAACCTTCTCAGGGGCGGCCTTAATTTCGATTTGTGCCTTCAAAGCGGAATCGCTTGGGCTCTCACACATAACTCTGTTTTCGGTCATTCTAGTCCTTCCAGATGGTTTGCAAGACGGTTGAGCCTGTCGGTCCAGAAGACCCGGACCTCGGACATCCATCGCTCTGCCGAATCGAGACGATCTGCCTCAAGTCGACAAAAACGCTGGCGACCGCGCTTTTCGGTGGTGATGAGGCCGCTCTTTTCTAGAACTGCAAGATGCTTCATCACCCCTGGCGTGCTGATCCCGAGAGGGCGACCGAGTTGCTCTACGGTTGCTTCGCCAGAGCGAAGCGAGAGCACTAGATTCCTCCGTGACGGATCAGCGAGCGCGCCGAAAATGCGGTCAAGCTCTTCGTCTTGATAGTTAACCACTTGGATAAGTATTCTACGAAATAGCTCGTTTTGTCAAGGGGGAATCAATATCGGGACGCGCTCTCTACCGCGAGATGCGCGATCTTGCCATCTGTCGTAAAGCGAACCGTGGCGTAGAGCGTGGTCTCCTTGTATGACAAACGATAGTGGGAGAGTTGGTCTCTTCCAAGCGGCATCGACCAGAGGAACTCGACTCCACCCAAGGGACCAAGTGCGGCGAGTCCCTTCTGCTGCATCGAGACCTGCGGTTTGAGCTTCTTTAGGAACGTAGCTTCGAGTAGCGATTCGTCGAGTTTCCCTTTGGCGAGGTCGACCAAGAGTGCCTTGACGCTCTCTTTGCGCCCCGATTTTGGATCTGGCTGAGGTTGGAGCGAAGACCAAGCGAGCCCGGGAATGTAGCTCTGGGCGACGGCCTTCGCTATTCCCGGGGCGTCTCCGCCCGTCAATTGTTCCAAATTCGTAAGCACAATTACGGTTAGCTTGTCCTGCGGGTAGTTCACGAACATGGTGCCGGTCGACCCCGGGTGGCCAACCGATGGATGCCTATCGAATTCATCACAAAACCACCCCAGGCCGTAGCTACCTAATCCTGGGCTGTAGGTAAGAGCAGCATTTGTTGGCTTCCACATCATCTCCACAGAAGCGGGCTTAAGAAGAGACTGCGGGTTCCATTTCATCAGGTCTTCGACAGTGGAAACGATGCCGAAGTGCGACGTCATTCCAAAATCGGTCCGCCGGCCATTATGAAAATGCTTTCCGTTCGACGCGAAATATCCTGTGGCTAAGCCTTTAACGATCTGGCTGAGTTGGATAGTCGAACTCGATGCCATTCCCAACCGGTCAAAGATATGCTTCTTGAGAAATCCACTGTAGGTTTCGCCGGTCACTCTTTCGATGATCATGCCCAAGAGGAAATAGCCTTGGTCGGAATATTGGAACATCTCACCTGGCTTGGCATCGACCTTGGTCCGGGTGGCGGATTCAAACATCTCCTCCGTTGTGTAGTTCAGCTTGAACTTGGCGGTGCTCCACGGCGATTCCTCGAATCGATTGGCTAAGCCACCTGTGTGACTGAGTAAGTGTCGAACGGTAATTCCACGCCAGCTTTCCGGACAGCCCTCAAGAAGCGAGTTGACCATGTCGTCGAGCTTCAGTTTTCCTTGCTCGACGAGCATCATGATGCTTGTCGCGGTGAAAGTCTTGGTAATCGAAGCGAGAAGAAAGGGGGTCTTGGTACTCACGGGCGTGTCATAGTCAAGGCTGGCTAGCCCATAGCCCTTGACCTTAATCGGCTTCCCATCACGCATGACCGCAAGCGCGAGTCCGGGGATGTGCTGTTGCTTCATCGCCCGCTGAATGAGGTCGTCAACTTCGTCTGCTCTCGCGGATGCAAGCAGTCCTAGGGTGAGGATAAGGGGGAGTGGCTTCATTTCTTTGGCTCCGGAATCGAGGAAATTGTGATGAGTTGGTTGCGACTCTCCGGATTCGGTTCCCTTATGTATCGCTCCACCAAGGCGAGCAGATCGCTCTTTAGGCTGCGCGATTCCTCCCCGGTGAGCGAAAGCTTGGCGGCGAAATAGGTCATGCCGTCTTTGGTCGGATTGATTTCTGGCTGCAGCAGATATCGTTCCAATTCTTTCGCCGCCTGGCCCGAGAGCAACGCAAAACAATTCCGATGATCGCCCGCATCCATCTGTCCAAATTCTTCCGGCGACAGCTTTGCTCCATTGATCCTGAGCGCATACGTCGACTCTGTGATCCCGTTCAAAAGTCGCTGCCCGACTACTTCGATCACCTTGCCTTCGAGCAACACGTTGAGATGTCTGTACAGGGTGGCCTGGGGGATGTCGGGTAGCAATTCGCCGAGCTGCTTCGTCGTCATCTGCCTCTCCGCGAGCTTGAATATGATGTCAAGCCGTACGGGGTGGTTTACAGTCTGGGCTTTGCTGGTCATCGTTCTCATCAATGATAACATTATCACCTATTAGAGCGTTCAAAAGCAAACATGTGTTCTTGGTTGGCGCGGGAATTATCCAGAGCAAAGTGGGCGGGGGGAGAAACAGGGCAAAGGCTCCCGCACCTTAACCCGCTCTGGCTCCACAGCCGTATCGCTCTCGTCCGACAAGATCCAGGTCACGTTTTCTTGGCCCTTCGCTGACACCCGGATTTGATCCACTCATTCCTCTGTCGGGATATTCCAAGGCCCACGCGCCAACCGTCCAGGAAAAGACAGGTAGAGTAAGAACTGCCGTGTCGAGAATAGGGGTAGAGGGTATCCCTATTTTGGCGGCTTGCCAGGATCATGAAGACCGTTTTACAGTTCATCCAGGGGGGAGGGGTAATGATGTATCCGCTCATCCTCTGCTCCGTGTTCCTGATCGCCCTCGCGATCGAGCGCTTCGTCATGCTAAGGCGGGCCGGCGGAGACGGAGACGAGCTTCTCGATGAGATCAGGTCCATTTATGCTTCCGATCCTCAGAAGGCGATCACCTTCTGTGGCACTCACGGTGGGGCACTTGGAAGAGTCCTCGCTCGCGGCCTGAAGAACGCAACACGAAGCGCAGATGCGATCGAAATGGCGATGGAACAGGAAGCAGCGAACGAACTTCCGAACCTCGACGCGAACCTTCCGATCATTAAGACGATCGTCAATATCGCTCCACTTCTGGGGTTGCTTGGAACAATTGCTGGAATGATCACGGCGTTTCGAGCGGCGGCTGCGGTGGGGCTTAGCAACCCGACGCAGATTCTTGGCGGTATTTCCGAGGCTCTGATTTCGACCGCAACCGGCATCACGATTGCGATCCTCGGCTTTATTTTCTACAACTACTTCTCGACCCTCTCAAAGAAGATCGTTGAGGATATCGAGTTCTATGGAGCCGAATTGGTCAACTATTTGACCGATCGGGTGAGCTAGTCCATGGCAACCTCCATGCGCAAGCGCGTCCATATCGGAAAGCGGAGAACAATCGAAGAGCCAGAAATCATTGTCATTCCAATGATCGACGTGATGATGTTTCTTCTCTTTTTCTTTATGGTCGCTTCGCTCGCGATGGTTATCCAGGCGGGCCTTCCCGTCAACCTTCCCAAGGCGAGCAATGCACAACAGCACTCGTCTCAAAACATCACCATCACGCTCACCGCGACGGGCGAAGTGTTCGTGAATACCACCAAAACGACCCTTGACAAGATTGCCGCAGGACTTCGAAAAGTTGGCGCAACCCAAGACAACCTCGTCATCATCAACGCCGATAGAGCCACGAACTATGGCTACGTCATCACCGCAATTTCGGAAGCGGGAAAGGCTGGAATCACACGCTTTACTTTCGCGACGGACAAGTAGGACACGATGAGCAGAAGAAGAAAAGGAAACAAGTTGCTCTCCAGGATTCTGCTGGTGTCGTTGGTCGTGCACATCATCGCGATTCCCGTCCTCGCCCGCCTTGGAACTTTTGAAAAGATCCGTAAGCAGTTCGTGACGAACGAGGTCACGATTCTTCCGCCCCCTCCACCTGAAGCTGAAAAGCCAGCCGAGCGCAAGGCAGAGAAGAAACCGCAGGTTGCCAAGTCAAAAGGGCCGAGCCCAGCTAAGGCGCAATCTAGGAGTGATGCCCCCCATCCCCCCGTTCTTGCAAGCAACGCTCCAGCCTCTGGTGCTGGCGACTCGGGGCCGGTCGTTGACCCTAACGGAACCGGAGCTGCTGGCGTCGTGCCGAAAGATGGAGGTAGCCCAACTCCAGAGAAGCCACCTGTAGTGGAACCCAAAGTTGAACCCAAGCCCGTGGTTAAGCCGATCGAGAAGCCAGAAACCAAGCCCGTGGAGAACCCGGTCGTGAAGCCTGTGGCCGATCCGCCGCCGGTGAAGCCTCGGATTCCGGTCGTTGTGGCGGCGGAGCCTGCGTTCCAGCCGATGCCAGAGGTTCCTGACGACCTTCGAGCCGAAGCGCTAGACAAGACCTGTGTTGTAGAAATTGCGGTGGCGGCAGATGGAAGCGTATCTAGCGTAAAGGTGCGAACAACCTGCGGAGTAAGCGAACTCGACCAGCTCGCTCTGACAACGGCGCGGAGATGGAAATTCAAAGCCGCGACAAAGGATGGAGACGCAATTCCCAGCACCGTGCGACTCCATGTGCAGTTCAAAGTGGACTAGAACCCCAAGATGGAAAGAGTGACCAGATATGACTAGGCCCTTACTTGCAACTCTCGCCCTCGCGGCCGTGTGCGCCTCGGCATCTGCGACCAGCATCCGGTTTGTTGTTGTAGATGCGAAAGGCACCGCAGTACGTGATGGCTATGTAAGAGTTGAGCAACCGACGGGATTGATGCCATGGATTGAGTTGAAAACCGGTGAAGTGCTAGATACTCGGGCCTGGACGCCGACCCTCGAAGCTGAACGGATCGTCTACATCAAGCTCGGGGACACTCTGCGACTGCAAGATCAAGGCGACCTTCCTGTTCGGGATATCTACATCACAGTTCACGCCGCGAAACTCAAACGAGCCAACAGCGAAACAACAAACGGAACGACCCGAGACAAGAACGACATTACGAAGTTTGGAGGTCAACCTGGTGGAGACGTTAAGAACGTCGCCAAATCATCTGCGGGTGTTGCCGAAGACTCTGCGGGCCAGTTGCACGTTCGGGGCGAGCACACAGAAATCTCTTATGTTGTCGATGGCATTCCGCTTCCCGATACTCTGAGTGGGCGGCAGGGCTCGCTGGTTGTTCCTTCGACCATTCAGTCTGTCGATATTCTGCTTGGTGGTTTTGCGCCCGAATTTGGCGGCCAGACCGCCGCGATTCTAGATATCACCACGTTGCCTCGGGCGAGAAAGGCGTCGACCGATTTCATGGTGAGCTACGGCAGCTTCAATACGGTGAACGCCGACATCACTGCAGGCGGCCCCATTGGCGAGAAACTTGGCTACGTCTTCGATTTCTCGGGGAATAGGACGAACGCCGTTCAAGAGCCTCAGCAACCAGATGTGCAGACGGCGCACAGTTCGGGCTGGGATCGTAGCATGTTTGGAAAGATCACTTACCAAGCGTCGCAAAAAGATCGCTTGTCGTTCTTCGTTAGCATCAACCCCGCCGAAGCCGAAGTTGGCAATCGCACTGGGCTTCCAGACAGTTTTTCTGCGGTTGGACAAGGATTCGGATTTCTCGGGATGCGCAATAAGGATGGCTCCAGACCGGATGCTGGGAACGGCGGGCTTGGATCAGATTCGCTCCTCTTGCCGAGTCAACAGCAAGCGGGGATGGACATCAACAAGCGAGAGCAAAACGAATTCGGAACGCTATCGTGGAGACGACAGGTTGACGACAAGACCGTGGGATTGCTTGGGCTAGTTTTCCTGCATTCGGGGCAAGATGTTTGGAACAAAAACCCCGGCGTTGATGTGACCAATCTGCCGGTAGATAGCAGCATCGAATACAATCCGACGGCGTTCAAGAATATCCATCATGTGCAGTTGAGCGGTAGCTTGGCGCAAACGCGCGGCGATCATAGCCTCAAGGCTGGGTTTCTGCTCGATAAGCAAAGTGGTAACGAATCCTATCAGATCATCCCCGCAAGCCAACTCGCCCTAGACGCTCTAGCCGCGACCGCACCAAAGCTCGCTCCAGTCGGGCATACTACCGGGGCGACAGACGTGAATGGCAACGCGGTTTACGTTGCGGACTCAACTGTCAGCCCAACGCTGAATGTGAGTCGTACGGGCCACTACTACGCATTTTATGTCCAAGATACATGGAAGGCGAGCAAGCGGCTAACGATTAACTATGGCTTGAGAGGAGATTGGTTTAAGCAGGTTCAAGACCTTGGTCAAAAGCCTGTCGATGTGTTTTTGGTGAGCCCCAGGTTCAATCTCGGATACGAGCTCGGGCAGAGCACGCTCTTGAGAGCATCGTACAACCGACTGTTCAACACTCCTCCGCTCGCGCAAGGAGCGATCATCGGAGAACCTTTGCAGCCACCGATAGTCGACCAATTTGACCTCGGTATCGAAAAGCAGGTGACCAAAAATCAGTCGGTCAAGTTGGCGTATTACTACAAGCAAATACGGAATCAGATTGATGTTGGGCTTCTCATTCCGGGCAGCGAGATTGGCCTGTATACCGGAGTGAATCTGCAACGTGGCGCGGTGCATGGAGTGGAGTTTTCGTACGACATCTCTGCGCCGAAAGGCGTCGGTTGGGATGCCTACTTCAATTACACACTCTCTGCCGCGAAGCCTAGCGGTGTTGACAATACGGGTGCGCCCGTGGACGAATTCAATGACCACGACCAACGACAGACGGTGGGAGTGGGACTTGCTTATACGTTGAAAAGTGGAGCTTCTGCGGCGCTTACCTTTAGCCACGGTAGTGGCTTAGCCAGTAGCGTGATCCTCCCTCGACCGAGCCGAACTCCGCGCACTCAGCTGGACCTCTCGTTGAATTCTGGCGCAAAGTTGTTTGGTGGACGTGGAGGAATCGGGCTACAAGTGCTCAACCTCTTTGATTCCCGGCAGGTCATCAACTTCCAGTCGGCATTTAGTGGGACGAGGTTCCAGCAAGGGCGTCGTCTACTCTTAAGCGTCTCGTTGAAGTTCTAGCTCGACCGCCTCGAGTTGCACTCGGGCGGCGTTTTGGATATGTATGCGCGCTTCGATGGTCAGCGAAAGTGGGCGGGGCTATTCACCCTCAGGGCCACTGAGCGACGGAAGCGGGTTGCCGGTCTCGAGGAGGGTCTTCAACCCGCTAATAATTTCATTCCATCCACCCCCGCCGCCATGCTCGAGATAGTCGCCACTTACGACGGCTCGAAGGCTCGGCGCATCGGTCAGGTCGTGGGTGATTGTGAGTTTGGTAACTCCGCCTCGCACGGGCTGAATCTCGTAGGCCAGCCTTGTAAATCCTTCAGCTTCGAGGTCGGGCATCATCAACATCCGCCAAGTCTGTACGAGTCGAACATTCGGCTCCACTTCCAAGACCTCGCCATCGCAGAGGACGTCGGGGCATGTAGGGTTTTGCTTCATTTCTTCGGTCGCCAACGCTCGATAGGTGCCGCCGGGTCTCAAATCGTATTCATTGATGGGCGCGTAGCCATACTGGACGCTCCACTCGGGCAGAATCAGAGCTTCCCAAATCGCCTCGGGCGTCGCTTTGATGAAGGAGACGTAGGTGTCTATGGTTTTGTTCTCGGTGGCAATGTTCATGTTCGTTTCCTGAACCTATAATACCAACTGGTTGGTTTGTTGTCAACCCCACCGACGAAGTTGGCATAGGCTAGTTGATGGACGTTCGTCTCTCGCTGAAATCGAGTGGGGGTTTTGGTCGGAGCCGACCGGATTTTGAGCACGTCCGGTGTCATTCACCGGCGGCTAGGCTTTCGCGAAGAGTTCTTCGAACAAGCTCTTGACCTCTTCCTTCGACAGTTCAAGGGCTCCCTCTCCGACCGAAATCTCAATCTTGTTGTTTTCGCCAAGGCCAAAGAAGAGTGCGACGCGATATCTCTTCGCAATATCGATTGCCGCCTCCGTGAGTCGCTCGGCGTCTCCGGAGATGGTGAGGTGAAACATGTTTGTCGGCGGGAATTCGGGAGTGATATTGATCCGATCAAAGCTCCGAAGCACCTCGGCAATCTCTGCGGCTTTCGCGACATAGAGCGGGATTTTAGGAAGGTGATGATCGAGCCCGAGCTGAGCGGTGATTGCATTCACAGACTGCTGATGTAAATTTCCGCCGTGGCGACGTTGCCAGATTCGGGCCTCTTGAACAAAACTTTCCGTGCCTGCCAGGATTGCGCCGGGGAAACCACCAAGAACCTTGTAGAACGACGCATAGACCGAATCAAAGAGTCCAGCGATCTCGGCATAGCTGCGATCGAAGAATGGCTGGCACTCCCACAACCTCGCGCCATCTGCATGGAGCCGGATCCCTCGCTCTCTTGCCCAATCACATATTGAAGTGAGTTCGTCCCAGGTGGGTAATACGCCACCAATCTCGCGCTGAGGAAGCTCGATGAGCAGTGTCGAAATCGGTAGAGGAATAGCTTCAAGATCTTCGAGCGAAAAAAGCCGATCCGGCTCAGCGAGCAACACGCTTTCAAGCTGGTGAAGGTGACGATAGGCATCTTCCTCGTGGATCTCAAGGTGGCACTTGGGATGAAAGGCAACGCGTCGAACTCCGGACTGGTCGGACCAGATTCGCAGGGCGATCAATTGCGCCATCACTCCGGAAGGCATGAATACAGCTGCTTCTTTTCCGAGCAATTCCGCACACCGAATTTCAAGGTCGGTGACGACTCCACCCTTTCCGTAATGATCTCCACGTTCGAGCGAGAGCGGAGAGGCGGAGACTCCATCAACCATCTCACGAACGGACTTGCGCCCATGCGAACTCAAGAATTTCGTGCAATTCTGGGCGATAGTTGGGATGTCGTGTTGAGCCACGACTAAGTATACGCACGAGGCGTTTTGCCCTTCCCCGAGGTGGGGAAGGGCTGGTCGTTTCGTTACTCTCCGAAGAGCACGATTGGTCCCAATCGAACCTGGAAGGAGCTCGTTCCCCACAGGGCTTGGTTACCCCACAGAGCTTGGTTACCCCAAAGCGCCTGGTTGCCCCATAGCGCTTGGCGGTTGCCCCATAGCGCCTGGTTACCCCAGAGTGCTTGGTTTCCATAGACGTCGCCAAGGCCGAGGGCGTTTATTCCCCATAGTGCTTGGTTTCCGCTTGTTCCACCTGCAGGCGAAACCGTAATCGTGCCGTCATCGAGACGAGCAAGGAAGGGGCTCATCGCAGATTGAGAAGCGACAAGTCGGCTAGCAAGGGCAGCAGGAATGTTTAGGTAGCCGGCACCAAAGGTGCAAGCGTCCGGAGTTCCATCTGATTTAACCCACTTGTCCGCCGTCGTCAGAAGCCGAGCCTTAACAGAGTCAGGCGTCAAAGATGGATCGGCCTCCAGCATCATCGCCACCGCACCTGAAACGACAGGCGCAGACATCGAAGTGCCCGAGAGAGTGAAGTAGTTCGAACCGCTGAAGAGTCCAGGTTGGCTACGGTATGACCTCACTGGAAC